>DAOUSR010000126.1 GCA_030627125.1 Thioploca sp. | reverse complement strand
GGGGAAAAGGCTACTGACTTCACAGCACCAGAATGTCCCTTAAACGAGCGAATTTCTCGCCCACTATTTACTTCCCATAGTTTCATGGTTTTATCATCAGAACCCGACAAAGCTAATTTGCCATCGGGGGAAAAAGCTACTGAGTTTACACCAGAATAGCGTACCTTAAACGAGTGAATTTCTTGCCCACTATTGACTTCCCATAGTTTCATGGTACCATCATAAGAACCCGATAAAGCCAATTTACCATCAGGGGAAAATGCTACTGACTTCACAGCACCAGAATGTCCCTTAAACGAGCGAATTACTCGCCCACTATTAACTTCCAATAGTTCCATAATATCAGAATTACATAATAAAACTAATTTGCCATCAGGGGAAAAAGCTACTGAGCTTATACCAGAATATCCGAAACGTCCCTTAAACGAGCTAATTTGTCGCCCCACTATTGATCTCCCATAATTTTACAGAATTTGTAGTTTGCGAAAAAACTAATTTGCCATTGGGGGAAAAGGCTAATGAGTTTATCAAAGAAGCGGAGTGTTCCTTAATTGGCGGTGGGCGTATAGTAGTAGCACAACCACTAACAATCAACCCAATTATTAATATTTTAAATATTTGCATTTTTAAATCTCCTTGTCTGAATCAGAATTTAAGAATTTTCAGAATTAAAACCCATAATTATATTATTATTTGCCTTTATTTTGCAAATTCTTAAATTCTGAAAATCCTGATTCAGGTATTTTGAACAAGATTACACGGATTTAAGGATGGTCTCGGTTACGTAATGCTATACCGACTCTATGATATTCTGACCCTTAAATTATTTTTTAATGTCCCAATAGATAGTAAAAACAATGCACTTCAGTGCAAAACTATTAGTATAATATAATCACATACAGTTTATGATTTACAAAGTTCATAACTATAGCATTTTTCACTAGTATAAAGTCAAAAATAGAATAATGAATGTACTAAAGCATCGGCAATATTTTGATATAAATGTATCTAAAATTAGGAATCCAGACGTAATGAATTGATATTTTAAAAATAGTCCACATCCAGTACCAAAATACTACACTTGCCTTTAAACTACTATGAATCTATCAGATCGCATTAAGCACCATTTTACCACCAGTATAGAAGTACAAACTCAAACAATAACTAATCTATCCTCGCAAATTATTACTGCTGGGCAACTAATGGTAACTTGTTTACACCAACATAAAATCTTGAGTTGTGGTAACGGAGGTTCAGCAGCTCAGGCTCAACATTTTGCGGCTGAAATTATTAATCGCTTTGAAACCGAACGCCGAGCTTTAGCAGCTATTTCTTTAACCACAGATACTTCTAATTTAACTTCAATTGCCAACGACTATGCTTTTGAAAACATATTCTCTCGTCAAATTGAAGCATTAGGACAAGCGGAAGATATATTATTAGCAATCAGTACCAGTGGTAACTCACCAAACGTGCTTAAAGCTATCCAAACAGCCCATACTAAAAATATGCATATAATATCTCTAACCGGTTGCAATGGTGGAACTATTTCTCAAGAATTACTCCCAACAGATATAGAAATTAGAATTCCTAGTAAATCAACTGCCCGTATTCAAGAAGTCCATTTATTAGTTATTCACTGTTTATGTGATATAATCGACCAAACTTTGCAACAGGATTAAAAATGCTTCCCACAATAGCGATTGTAGGCCGTCCCAATGTCGGTAAATCTACTTTATTCAATGCCTTAACTAAAACTCGAGATGCTTTAGTTGCTGACCAACCAGGTTTAACTCGAGACCGTAAATTTGGACGCGGGATAGTTGGTGGTAATTGTTGGTTGATCGACACTGGCGGGCTTGGAGAAAAGTCTGATGCCATGTTAGAACATATAACTCAACAGGCTTGGTTAGCTATTAAAGAAGCTGATAGTATCTTATTTTTAGTAGATGGACGTGGTGGTTTGACCGCAGCGGATGAGAACCTTGCCAATGAATTGCGAAAACTTGAAACTCCAGTGCATTTGGTGGTTAACAAGGCTGAAGGAGTGCCGAAAGAGTTAATTAGTGCTGAGTTTTATAGCTTAGGTTTAGATAAAATTCATGTGATTTCCGCAGCTCATCAAAGAGGAATTACTGATTTGATGCTGAAGATATTGGAAAGATTCCCTCCTACTGAAGACTATTTGCCTAAAGATGATAAGAGCTTGAAAATTGCAGTTCTTGGCCGACCAAACGTAGGTAAATCAACTTTAGTTAATCGTTTGTTAGGCTATCAGCGAGTGATCACTTTTGATGAACCCGGAACAACCCGTGACAGTATCTTCATCCCTTTGGAAAAAGATGGTAAAGATTATACACTGATAGACACTGCTGGAGTTAGAAGGCGTTCTAAAGTATTTGAAACTATTGAAAAATTTAGTATAATAAAAGCTTTGCAAGCGATCAATGCCTGTAATGTAGTAATTATGTTGGTAGATGCTACAGAAGGCATGACTGTACAAGACACAAATTTATTAGGCTATGTGTTGGATAGTGGCCGAGGCTTAATAATTGCGGTAAATAAATGGGATGGTTTGAAGCATGATTATCGAGAAAAAGTCAAAACTAATTTAGATAGAAAGCTACATTTTATTGATTTTGCTAAGATTCATTTTGTTTCTGCATTGCACGGCACTGGAGTTGACAAGTTACTAGATACTGCGAATATTATTTGGAAATCTGCCAGCCGCAAGATTCATACTCCACGTTTAAATGATGCCTTACAAGAAGCCATCAAAGCCCATGCACCTCCATTAGTACGTGGCCGACGCATAAAATTACGTTATATAAATCAAGCTGGTAACAATCCGCCTTTATTCATAATTCATGGCAATCAAGTTGAAGCATTGCCCGATTCATATAGACGATATTTAAAAAATTTCTTCCGAGAAACTTTCCAACTAGAAGGCACACCGATTCATTTAGATTTTAAACAAGGTGAAAATCCTTTTGCTGGCCGCAAAAATATTCTGACACCACATCAACAGAAGAAAAAACAGCGTTTAATGAAACATGTAAAGAAATAAATTATACATATTAGAATCCATAATATCTAAATAAATAGTTATTAACTTATAGCATTTCCCAATTGAATAAAATATATTGATACAAATTAACTGACTGATATTTATATTGAAGTTAATTAAACATTCATAATTAAGAATTGCTATAAATGTAGCGATGTAATGACCTTGCGAATTACATCATTTACATATTACAATCCTCCTATCCTATTACAATAAATCGATTTATTCAGCTAAGCCATATTTATATGTGCTATATTTTCAATAACGTAAAGTACAATAATGAAAAGTATTGTCTTTTGGACTATGTTAATATTCGTTCAGAGAATATACCAATAACGAGAATTAAAATTGAAACAACATTTACACAATTTATTTACAAAGGCATTAAAACAATTAGAAATTTCCCAAAATGTTGCCACACATCTGGAACGTACTCGTGATACCAGTCATGGTGATTTTGCCTGTAATATTGCGATGGTCTTAGCTAAAAAACTCCGCCAAAACCCTCGAGATTTAGCTACGTCAATAGTTGAACACTTGCCAACCAACGATGAATTTATTGCTAAAGTGGAAATTGCTGGGCCAGGTTTTATCAATATATTTTTAACCAAACAAGCTTATCACTCAAATATTGACGATATTTTAAGACTAAAAACTGAATATGGTAAAAGTAAACTAGGTCAAAACCAATCAATAATGATAGAGTTTGTATCTGCCAATCCAACTGGGCCTTTGCACGTTGGGCATGGTAGAGGTGCAGCTTATGGAGCAGCGTTAGCTAATTTATTGCAAACAGTTGGTTTTAAAGTCCATCGAGAATATTATGTCAACGATGCCGGACGACAGATGAATATTTTAGCTGTCAGTGTTTGGTTGCGTTATTTGGAGTTATGTGGTGAAACCATAGAATTTCCAAGCAATGCTTATCAAGGTGACTATGTCTGGGATATTGCGGCGGATTTACACCGTAATCATGCTGAACTATTCCACAAATCAACCACAGAAGTTTTTGCTGGTATTCCACCTGATATAAGTAATGGCGGTGATAAAGAATTACATATTGATGGCTTAATTCAACGTAGTCAGCAATTATTAGATAAACAATATAAAATAATATTTAACCAAGCTCTGAATACGATATTAGATAATATTCGGCATGATTTAGAACAGTTTGGAGTCGAGTATGAAGAATGGTTTTTAGAATCTAATTTGACCGATACTAACAAAGTTCAACAAACTATTGAACAATTACAAGCTGCTGGCCACACTTATGAACAAGACGGTGCTTTATGGTTTAAATCTAGTGCTTTTGGAGATGAAAAAGATCGAGTTATAGTACGGGAAAATGGCCAGTTTACTTACTTTGCGTCTGATATTGCTTATCATAAGAATAAATTAGAACGGGGTTTTGACCAACTTATTAATATTTGGGGAGCTGACCATCATGGTTATGTTCCTAGAGTTAAAGCGGCTATGACTGCATTAGGTAATGATGCTGAACGGTTGACAGTATTATTAGTCCAATTCGCAACTCTGTATCGAGGTGAAGAACGTTTGCAGATGTCAACTCGCAGTGGTGAATTTGTAACTTTACGGGAACTTAGGGAAGATGTAGGACGTGATGCAGCTAGGTTTTTTTACATTCAGCGTAAGAGTGAGCAACATTTAAATTTCGATTTAGAATTAGCTAAGTCACAAACTAATGATAATCCAGTGTATTATATTCAATATGCTCATGCTAGAATTAGCAGTGTAATGCGGCAGTTAAGAGAGCAGAATCAAACTTGGCAATATAATAAGGCTACATTAGCGTGTTTAGCAACCACTCATGAGCAGACTTTATTGGTAGCATTAGCTCGTTATCCAGAGATAATAGAGATGGCTGCTCTGGCTCATGAACCGCACCAATTAACCTACTACTTACGTGATTTGGCCCAAAATTTTCATAGCTTTTATGACACTAACAAGATTTTAATTCCAAACAACGAATTGCGTGATGCTCGTTTGAGTCTGACTGCTGCAGTACAACAAATATTGCAAAATGGTTTGGCTATCATCGGAGTATCAGCACCAGAGGTAATGTAATGACTACTAAAAATAAGCGTTTACGTTCAAATTATGATTCTGCCGGCTGTCCACCGGGATGGGCCTGGTTATTGGCTGGTATTATTATAGGCATATTTATTTCCTTTCTAGTTTATTTAAGGGAATTTGCCCCACATAATTTGCCTCCTGAACAAACGCAAATGGCACCAATAACCCAACCAGTTGAAAAAACTACAGAAAACGTTCTTAAAGTTTCTGATCGCTTTGATTTTTATGATATATTACCAGGTCATGAAATAAAAATACCAGCAAAAAATGGAAAAGCTGAAAAAGAAAAACCTTTAGAAGTAACGGTGAAAGGTCGATATTTGTTGCAAGTTGGTTTGTTTAAAAGCAAAAAAAAAGCTAAAGGCTTAAAAAATTACCTACTTTCGCTTGGTATGCCAACTAAGATTACTCCAGCACCATTTAGTGCTACTGAATCTGGTTATCGAGTGCAAGTTGGCCCATTTTCTGATTTAGCTAAACTTAATAATACTCGTGCTTTACTATCATCAAATAATATTTCTGCTATTTTGTTAAAATTTTCTGGGCCAGATATTAAAGATATAGATGATGATGTAGTTACTGATGATAGTACAGAATGGGATGGATTTGATAAGGATTTAAATTTGGATGAAATAATTAATTAGACTAATTGATGGTTATATATGTTTTTGCTTATTTAAACTAAAATTATCTACCTAATCATTAGAATAGATGGACTTAAAAGGATTGCCCCTAAATATTGATTTGTAGGGGTAATCCCTTGTGGTTACCCTAAACATTAAATTGTTTGCTATATACAACTCATAAAAGGATAAAATATGCAAAGCTACCGTAAAGAATTATGGTTTAACATACCTGGCCGTAGGGCTTTTATCAATATAACTCCAGAAGTAAATAAATGTTTACAAGAAAGCGGCATTAAAGAAGGGCTGATATTAGTCAATGCAATGCACATCACGGCCTCAGTATTTATCAATGATGATGAATCTGGGTTACATCAAGACTATGAGGATTGGTTAGAAAGATTAGCACCTCACGAACCCATAAGTCATTATCGCCACAATCAAACTGGTGAAGATAATGGAGATGCTCATTTAAAACGGCAAATTATGGGTCGTGAAGTTGTAGTTGCTATCACCGAAGGAAGTATGGATTTTGGTCCTTGGGAACAAATATTTTATGGAGAATTTGATGGCGGTCGTCACAAACGAGTTCTAGTAAAAATTATTGGTGACTAGCTGCTTGAAAACGTTGTAAAACCTTATTGATTCTATCTTCAATAACAGTTTGTTGGAGCTCAGATAAGCTAGGATTATTTTTACGTTCTTGCAATATTCCGATATATTCCTGCAAGGTGTTATTTATCCGAAGATTAACTTCATCAATTTTTTCTTGATAAATCGCCATCTTACCTTGAGAACTAGAAGGATTTTGTCTCATACGACGTAACGTTATTTCTAAAAATCTTTGTAAGTAGACATCATATTCCACATTAATTTCTGTCTGTTCATCAAGCTTATTTTGTAAAGTATCTTCAGTATCTACAATACGTTTTTTAACACTATCAATGTTTCTTTTGATTGCATTTACTTGGCTATCTGAAACATCTTGATTATCTTTACTACGTTCATAACTTTCTTTTAGGTCTTCTAAATTACCTTTAAGGCCTTCAAGAATAGTTTGGATAGGTTGAATTTGCCCAGCTATTGACTGTAATAAAGCAATACGTCTATTTTCAACATCCAATTCTCGACTAAACAAAGCCAATAGAGCCTCATCACTGTCTTGCTGTTCTTGCTGTTTACGTTCTTCCGCTTTTTTTACTTTAATTTCAGCAAGTTCTTCAGCAGTTGGAGCTGGATTAATATATTCACACTCTCCTCCTCTACGACATTTCCAAAAACCATTTTGGGAATAGAGTGGAGATACATAATTACCACATTCACGTACTTCATCATCGTTGAGCCAGCAATAGAGAAAACTTTCATTTTTAGCTTGAACTGGGAATACTATCAACAACGAAATAGAAAATAAGATAAATTTATTACATAGTTTCATTAAAATTCTCCTGATAATTTTTTAAGATGGACAGCAGCTTTTTTGGCAAAATAGGTTAGAATACCATCTGCTCCGGCTCGTTTTAATGCTAATAACGATTCCAACATCACCGCAGTTTCATCCAACCAACCTTTTTGGGCTGCTGCCATAAGCATAGCATATTCACCGCTAACATTGTAAGCAAAAGTTGGAACTCCAAATTCAGTTTTGACTCGATAAATAATATCTAAATATGGTAGTCCAGGTTTAACCATTACCATATCAGCTCCTTCTTGCAAATCTAAAGCCACTTCACGTAATGCTTCATCACTATTGGCAGGATCCATTTGATAACTATATTTATTACCACCACCCAACGATCCAGCAGAACCAACCGCATCACGAAATGGCCCGTAAAAACTAGAGGCATATTTAGCGGAATAGGCTAAAATTTTAGTATTTTTATAACTTTCTAATTCTAAATTTTGTCTAATACTAGCAATTCTTCCATCCATCATATCAGAAGGAGCAACCACATCGGCCCCAGCTTCAGCATGGGAAAGTGCCTGTTTTACTAGTACTGTTACCGTTTCGTCATTTATGACATAACCACTATCATCAATAAGACCATCTTGGCCATGAGTGGTAAAAGGGTCTAAGGCGACATCAGTTATTACACCTAAATCTGGAAATTCAGTTTTTATGGCTCTTATCGCTCTTTGAGCTAAACCATCAGGATTATATGCCTCTGTAGCATCTAAGGATTTTTTTTCAGCTGGCACTACAGGAAATAAAGTAATAGCTGGAATCCCTGATTTTACCAATTCTGCGGCTTCCTTGAGCAACTCGTCAATACTAAGGCGAAATTGATCTGGCATCGAATTTATAGCAATCCTTTGTTTGTTACCTTCCACGATGAAAAGCGGGTAAATTAAATCATCACTAATTAAATTATTTTCACGCATTAAACGTCGAGAGAAATCATCCCGCCGCATTCTACGCATACGAATATTAGGAAATTGTGTCATAATTTTAAGGTTAAATTAAAGAATTTATACAGTTTTAGATAATAGATATAATTGGTTACAATATCAAGCATGTTTAATATCTGTATACTGACTAATATTAATATCAGTTGTAACTAAATCCGAGACATCTAGCTCATGGACCGATTTTTTACCACAAATCCGCACAAAATCAGCTATTTCTTCCTGATACACGGTAAATAAATTAGTCAACATTGCAGCAGATTTATCAATATCAAACACTCCTCGCAATTTCTCATCTTGAGTGGCAATACCGACCGGACAAGTACCTTTATGACAGACCCGATACTGTTGGCAACCAATCCCAATCATAGCAGCTGTTGACAAACCAACCGCATCCGCTCCTAATGCCAAGGCTTTGACAATATCCGCACTAGTCCGAAATCCACCAGTAATCAACAAACTAATATCTTCCCCACCATTATCTTGCAAGAACTTTTTAGCTCGATAAATTGAATAAGGTACTGGAATGCAAACATTATCCTTCACATGAGTTGGAGCAGCTCCGGTTGCACCACCACGACTATCAATTGTAATAAAATCTGGTTTGATAGCCAAAGCGACTTTTAAATCAGCCTCAATATTAGATGCGACAATTTTTAGTCCTACTGGTACTCCAAACTCTTTTAATTCCGCCACTCGTTGTTGCCAATCTGCTAGAGAATTAAGATCACGATGATTAGCTGGACTAATAATAGATTCATGCGGTTTGACACCTCTAACTCTGGCAATTTCTTCAGTTACTTTATCCGCTAATAAATGTCCACCAAGTCCAGCTTTAGCCGCTTGACCGATTTTTATTTCAATAGCATCAGCTTGGGACATAACTTCTGGAGTAACTCCAAACCGACCAGTTGAATATTGAAAGATATACTTATAAGCTGCTGCTCTTTCTTCTGGCAACATACCACCTTCACCACTGCAATTCATGGTTTTAACTTGAGCAGCCCCTTTAGCCAATGCGGTTTTTGCTTCTTTTGATAGCGAACCGAATGACATATGCGACACATAAAAAGGTAGATTGATTGTCAGTGGTTTATTAGCAGTTTTGCCTATGGTAGTTTGAAAATCTACTTCTACTTCCCCTTTATCATAAGGTTTTTTAGCTAATTGGGCCGGCAAAATTTGGATATTATTCAATAAATTATCTTGCTTAGGAGTTCGCATAGCCGAAATAGGAGATTTACCAGTGACAGCTTTTTCATAGATACCTTGCATCTCAGTTTCAACTTCATCGCTAGGACGTACTAAATGAGATAAGTAACTAGATTCTGGTTCCAATTTACGAACAACTTGTTTAAACTGTTCTTTACCAGCACCACATACCGGACAAACCCAAGAATCTGGAATATCTTCAAATTTAGTTCCGGGCTTTATGTCACCATTAGGTTCACCTTTATTTTCATCATAG
>DAOUSR010000251.1 GCA_030627125.1 Thioploca sp. | reverse complement strand
TATAGAGAGGAGCGGTATGAGGTGAAAGTCTCACGTACCGTTTTGAAGACGAGTTTGACAGGGCGACTTGTCAGGCTTAGTTTAACAATTGTAGAACCCAAATCTTCTAATATG
Organism: Thioploca sp.; assembly: GCA_030627125.1. Lineage (GTDB taxonomy): Bacteria > Pseudomonadota > Gammaproteobacteria > Beggiatoales > Beggiatoaceae > DRQV01. The sequence continues at coordinate 2,602 of DAOUSR010000251.1, read as the reverse complement.
GATATTCTTGATTTGTAGTCCTAAATTAAAGTAGTGGTGAATTTATTGTAATTTTAAACCATTACCACTACTTTAGAATTACCACTTAATCTTTTGGTGGCACATAATTTGGGTCATTCGGATTAAGAAAAATAAAACTAAAATCGCCAGCTTCAATTTCCACAAAATCCATCACTGCATCTTCTAATAAGTCCTGATAATCTGGTTCATACACGACCTCAGCACCTGCATAACTGATTCGTATATCACCTTCTTTAATCTCATCAAATCCCATCTTATTATACTCAATACTACCATCTGACTTAGTATAAGGAGCAAGACGCAACGCAAGCTCTTGCATATTACCATTTTTAGCAGATTGTGAAATTTGAGCAGCAGCTCTATCAGTAATTGTAAGCATTTGTTTTTCCTATCTTATAAGAATGAATAAATTTTATAAATCGTTGGGTCCAATGATTGCCTTCAACATCATGTAAATGCACGTAGCTAGCCAAAGTATTTTTATAAATAATTCCATCATGTTTACCATCTAAACCTTCACCCCGCAACACTTGATAAGCAAATTTCAGGTCAGTTGGTAAATTAACTACTCTCGAATAGTGAAATTCATGAGCATAAAAATCATGTGAGGTTGAATTTAATGCAGGCCATAATCCTTGTTCAGTTTCACGCAGATGTACATAACCACGACCTTGTGGCTGATTTTCCATCACCGTATCAAAAGGTAAAATCCCTACCATTTCATAAGTTTTTTGCTGCCAAGTTATCTGGCGAGATAAATACATCAATCCACCACATTCAGCATAAGCTGGCATATCCTGTTCAATTGCTAAATAAATATCTTGCTTCAGACTCTTATTATTAGCCAATTCAGCCATTTTTGTTTCTGGAAATCCACCACCTATAAATAAGGCATCAATCGGTGGTAGATGTGCGTCATGCAGTGCATCAATAAATATCAATTCTGCTCCAGCAGCTTGTAAAGCAATTAAATCATCAGGATAATAAAACCCAAAAGATGCATCCCTAATTATCCCAATTTTAACTTTAAATTCAGTATATTGACAATCCAAAACTTGATTTGAAGCTATGAAATTTGGGGAATTTTGAGCAATAATTTGATCGATATTAACTTGAGAACTGATTAATTCAGCAATTTTATCAATTCTAGTTTGAGCTTGATTATCTTCATTGCTAGGAATCAGTCCTAAATGGCGTTCTTTAATTTCTAACTCAAGGCTACGCCGTACTGCTCCTAAAACAGGAATATTAGTATGATATTCAATTGCATTGCGTAATTTGTTTTCATGCCGTTCACCACCAACTTGATTAAGAATAACTCCTGCAATATTTACTTGTTTATCAAAAAGTTGATAGCCCAACAGCAATGGTGCGATTCCACGTGTCATACCGATAGTATCAATTACCAATATCACTGGTGCTTTCAACAAACAAGCCAAAGCTGCATTGCTATCACTACCTTCAACATCCATACCATCATATAGGCCTTTATTACCTTCAATAATACTAATATCAGCATTTTGATTATAGAGGTTGAATTTTTGCTCAATCTCAGCCGTACTCATCGTATAAAAATCAAGATTATAACAAGAACGTTGAGCTGCTTGAGTGAGCCATAGAGGATCAATATAATCAGGCCCTTTTTTAAAAGGTTGCACAGTTAAATTACGAGCGGTCAAAGCTGCACATAATCCTACTGTAATCGTTGTTTTACCAGAAGATTTATGAGCAGCAGAAATAAATAGGTGGGACATTTAATAAATCGATGTAGGTAAAATAGTAAGTTCTACTCTTCTATTTTGCTGTCTTCCAGCAGAGGTAGCGTTAGTTGTAATAGGATTTTTTTCACCTAATCCTTTAGTACTCAATCTGTTTGGGCTAACTCCTTTAGTAATTAAAGTTTTACGTATAGTCTTGGCCCTATTTTCTGAGAGTTTTTGGTTATAATTTTCATTTCCCACATTATCAGTATGTCCTTCTATGAGAACATTTTGTTTACCATAATTTTGAATAACAGTAGCAAATTCATTAATTTTATGTTGACCTTGAGGCGTAAGATCAGCTTTACCAGTTTTAAACATAACCGAGTCTAAATTTAATTTTAGGGTTTTTTTAACTATTGATTGTTGTTGGATAAATGCCGTAATTGGAGCATTCCATAACACAGGCACAGTATTAACTGGTTGTGATGGTATTCTAGCAAAGCTTAGTCCTGTCATATAAGGGGAACTTATATTCATAGTACAGCCGATATTTAAACTGGCCAATATAATAAGTATTAAAATCTTTGGATTTCTCATGGAATATCTCCATATATCATTCGTAGAAAGTGTGTATCATAGACTATTTAATGTTACAAGTGTATTATATATCTATGTAACTATTTTATCAAAGTAATAACATACTTAAAATTATTATAAATGGTAATTGGATAAAATCTACACAAAGATATTTAATTATAGCACTGATTATATACTCAATATCTACTTTGTACAGGAGCATCAGGGCCACCGCATTAAAATTATAATCCAAACACGAGTTTAGCCCTGTAATCATCACTCCAAATAGCCTTACGGCGTTT
>DAOUSR010000147.1 GCA_030627125.1 Thioploca sp. | reverse complement strand
GGCAGACAATGTGATATTAGATGGTGCAGAAAATTATTCATATCTATCTTCTAGCTCTTTTGGTTCTGGACATAGTGGCAGAGTAAATTTATTTGCTGATCAATTGTCTTTAAGTAATGGAGCAGTAATTTTTACTGGTGGGGTTGGAACTGGTAACGCAGGTATTATTTCCGTTAAAGTTGCTGACGAATTAACATTTTCTGGAAAGTTTATACCTGAAATACTAACATCCAGTGGTTTTTATAGTCCTACGTTCGGTATTGGGCAAGGAGGAAATGTAAAAATATAAGCTGATAAACTTACTTTAACAGATGGGGCTCAAATTGGTAGTTCTACCTTTGGTCCTACAAAAAACGGCGATGTTAGTATCAAAGTTACCAATACTATCACTATTTCTGGAAAAGATGAAGCTGGTATAATTAGTGTTATTTCTGCTTCTACCCAACCTTTAATTGTAATTAATCATCGTATTGGATAAAACAGGCCAAATCAAAGCTCAAGCTGATGCTGGACATGGCGGTAATATCAATATTAAATCTAGCCATTTGATTCAATCCCCCACTAGTTTGATTAGTGCTTCTTCCAATTTAGGTTTAGATGGTGAAATTAAGATTGATTCGCCTGATATGGATATGAAAGGATTTTTAGTAATCCTGCCAGATGCAGTTATGGATGCTAGTAATTTAATGAAAACTCCTTGCAGTATGCGTGGTAGTAGTTTCATAGTTAAACAAATTAATGGCAGCCTCCAAAATCCATATGATTATCAACCATCCCATTATTTACCTGAAACTGATAGTAAAGTTAACACTGTTTCTAAAAATTCAGATAAAAAATTGGCTTTTTCAACCAACAATTGCAAATGATAATTATTTTCTAATGTCTAGCTATAAATTTCGGGTTAAATTTTAATGTTCATTATCTCCTAAAACAGGTTTTTTCTGTCAAGGTAAAGTGAATAATTACCAATAATTTTAAGTCTGGTTCCGATACGAATACAACACTCCCACTACAGCTACAAATAAAGTCAATAATCCAATTATCCAAGCAATTGAGGAAGTTGGATGTATAGCAAAGGTTGCCGTTTGATAGAAAATAGTGGCAAGTGAATAGGCTAATCCAGTCGTCCAGGCAGCCGCAAATATCGCCCAACCCATGCTAGTTTCTCGATAAATAGCAGCGGTTGCAGCAGCACAAGGAAAATACAGCAAGATAAATAATAAATACGCAAAAGCTCCTGCTTGACCATCAAACCGCTTCACCATTGCTCCAAAAGTTCCAACATTTACTTCCTGTTCTGTAGCTGCTGTTTCAGTGGTACTTACATCACCAATATTTAAGCCTAATGGGTCTAAAATATTATCACTAACTTCAGCTAAATTAGTTGGGATAGTTGCAAAAGCTTCGACTACTCCATCCCAAAATACAAACTCTTCCTCTTCAATTGTTTCTCCTGAATCTATAACAGCGAGTTGGGAATAAATAGCATCCAAAGTCCCTACTACAGCTTCTTTAGCCAGAACTCCGGTAAATATTCCTACAGTTGCTGGCCAATTGTTTGCTTGAATCCCCATTGGTTCAAAAGCTGGAGTTAAAGTTCTACCAATTTCACTCAATACCGATTTATCACTGTTTTCATTACCAAAAGAGCCATCACTGCCCCATGAATTTAAGAAGGTCAGTACCACTACCATTGGTACGATAATTTGACCAGCTCGCACAATAAAATCTCGTAAGCGTTCCCAAGTTCGTAATAAAATTGTTTGGATAGTTGGCATATGATATGGTGGTAACTCCATGATAAAATGCGAAGTTTCACCAATTAATAAAGTGTTTTTTAAAATTAAACCAGTCAAAATGGCTACGGAGATTCCGATTATATATAAACCAAATACTATGTTTTGGCCACCAATAGGAAAAAATGCGGCAGCAAATAAAGCGTATACTGGTAAACGAGCTCCACAGGACATGAATGGATTCATTAAAATAGTTAAAATTCGTTCCCGCCGATTTTCTAAAGTACGAGTTGCCATGATAGCTGGTACATTACAACCAAAACCAACAATCATAGGAACAAAAGATTTACCCGGCAGACCAACAAACCGCATGAATCGATCCATCACAAATGCAGCTCGAGCCATGTAACCAGAGTCTTCTAAAAATGACAGAAATAGATATAAAAATCCAATGATTGGGATAAAAGTAGCAACTACTTGAATACCTCCTCCCATACCATCAGCCAATAAAATTCTCATCGTTGGTGGAACACCCATAGCAAGCAATAATTCACCAAAACCATCAACAAAAATAGTTGCAAATAACAGGTCAAATACATCAATAAAAGCCCCGCCAATGTTAATGGTGAACATAAACATTAAATACATCATTCCTAAAAAAACAGGTATTCCAAGTATTCTATTCAACACTATATGATCAATTTTATCTGATGTAGTTTTGGTTATTTGATCGGTTTTTTGTACTGTATTAGCAACTATTTTAGCAATAAAATTATACCTACTATCAGCTACTATAATATCAATTTCTTCATTTAAATTTTTTTCTATGCTTTCTTGATGTTGAGTTATAACTTTTTCCGTATCTTTATTTACCCATTTTTTAGTTAAATCATCATTTTCTAATAATTTTAATATTACCCAATGGGCATGATATTTAATATTATCTGGTAAAATATTATTTACTGATGGTAATAATTCGGTAAGTGCTGCTTCAATCACTTGCGGATACTCAACTCGCAAAGTTGGAATATGTTTATTTGCAACCGCATCATCTATGATTTGTTTTAATTCTTCAATACCTTTACGCTTAGTCGCAGTAATTGGAACTATTGGGACTCCTAATTTTTGAGATAATTTAGCTACATCAATTTTTATTTTATTTTGTTCGGCAATGTCCATCATATTAAGGACTATTACCAATGGCACTTTCATTTCTAATAATTGAGTAGTTAAATATAAATTACGTTCTAAATTAGAAGCATCAATTATATTAACAATTAAATCTGCATCTCCAGATAGGATATAATCCTGAGCAATTTGTTCATCTATTGAAGTGACCCCAGGAGAAGAATCAAGCGAGTAAGTACCGGGCAAGTCAATTAATTTAATGGTCTGTCCGGCATGTTGATAAAAACCTTCTTTACGCTCAACCGTTACTCCAGGCCAGTTACCAACCTGTTGTTTAGTGCCTGTCAAGACATTGAATAACACTGTTTTACCACAGTTGGGATTACCAACAACTCCTACTTGGCTCATTTTTCAATCCTCTTAACTAACAAACTTTCTGCTTCATTTCTCCGTAAAGTCAAAGCAAAACCACGAGTTCTAATTTCCACTGGATCACCTAAAGGAGCATAACGAATGATATTAAATTCAGTTCCCGGAGTTAAGCCCATAGCCAATAATTTCTTACGGTAGCCTTTATTACCTTTTTGAAATCCGGCAACAATACCCCAATCTCCAATATTCAAGTTTTTTAAATTATTTTCCATTATTTTGTCCCTAAGTTAAAATTGATTACTGGTTAACATACCTAAATTATTACTATAATTTTAAGTAAATAATCTGTATAAATATTATTACTATAATGTAGATGATAATCATTATCATTTAGAAAGTCAAGATTAAAAAAAATATTTTATAAATTTATAATGCTAATAAAATCATATGAACTGCAATTTCTAAAATTAACCATCAATTAGTAACTAATGTTACACTCCTGTTTAGCAATTCTCTGCGTAACACTAGTAAAAACTATGCACTATTAGTGCAAGACTTATTAGGAATGAAGTTTCTTAAATAAACACCATCCCTAACCTACTTTGCAATATAATAATCAGATAAGTAATTAATAGTTATGCAAGAATACCTAGAGTTTATAATAATATTTTTACAAAATAACTATGTTGATTTTTTACTTTTAGCAACACTTTTAATCCTTGGAATTATAGTAGTGACAACTTACTTAGCAAGAAAAACTCTAAAAAAAAATTGGTTTTCTGTTTTAGGATTTTTCTTTATCTTAATCTTTTTACTTGCTGTATCCGGAGGTTATTTTGCTTATTTTAAATATACTAATTCCTTTGCAGATTTTTGGCCTAATTCTAAAATTGAATCTACCAACACTACTAGAGGAGATTGGGGGACTTTAGGTGATTATGTTGGCGGAATACTTAATCCTTTGTTTTCTTTCCTTTCTCTACTATTATTTCTCATTACAATTATTATTCATCTATATGAACTTCGAAATACCAGACGAGAAATAAAAAAATCGACAAAACATCAAAATAAAATTGCCAAAAAACAAGAAAAAAATACCAAAAAACAGACTATTAACTTACAGATAGAAAGTAGAAAAAATAATTTAAATGCTACTAGAAACAGTGTTATTGTAAGGATTCCTGTTACCAATACCAATATTATTACTGATAAATTGATATACTATCCACATTCTTTTATGTTTATTTTTGATATTTTTAGAAAAAAAGATGAGAATAATAATTCTTACCAAGATAATTATTCAATGCAAAAAAATAAGATTTTAGAGCAAATTTTCAGAAATTTTAATAATGAGCTGCTAGAAAAGTATGGAATAACCGTAGAAAATTATATTTCCGCTTTTTTTAGTTTGCTAAATTATATAAATTATTTATATGTAAATACTCATAATATAAAAGATTTATTAGCTATTCATGTAGAAAGTTTACGAGATAGCCTAACACCATATGAAGCAGCAATTATCTTTTACGCATCAATAAATAATAATTTATGGAAAGGCTTACTTGAGAAATATGGAATGCTTAAAATTCTTGCTCATAAGGAAAATCTTATTCCAAAAGAACATAGATTATATTATAAATCATCAGTATTCTATAGCCATGAAATAAGCTGGATTTTCTAATTTCACTCTAATGAATTTTATGCTCTATAGCATTTCTCAATTGAATCCATTCATACGAATTAAATGATTGGTATTTATATTGAAGTTCATTAAGAATTCATAATTAAGAATTGCTATAATTGTAGATATTCTGTTCCATGTCAAGCTAAATAGTTAAAAATATTAAATATATTTTAGTAAGGAAATAAGCATTGTATTGTCAACAATTCATTAAATTATCTTTATCTGTTATAATTAGTAAAATTTTATTCCATCCTAATAAATATAGAGGATAATACATGCAAAATACTCTTCTTACTATTGTCTTAGCTCCGTTGTTTGGAGCAATTATCGCTGGATTATTTCCAGTTAGTCGGCGAGTTGCTCATTCAGTAACTATTGGAGCAGTTGGACTGGCTTTTATTCTATCGGTTTATGTGTTTTATCAAATCGCTGGCAATCCGGTTTATAACGAAACTTTATACACGTGGTTAGTTGCCGGCAATGTGCGGTTAGAAGTTGGATTTATGGTTGATTCGCTCACTGCAGTAATGATGTTGGTCGTTACATTTGTATCAGGGATGGTACATATTTACACAATTGGCTACATGCGCGATGACCCCGGTTATAAACGTTTTTTCAGCTACATTTCCTTATTTACTTTTTCCATGTTAATGCTGGTGATGGCGAATAATTTTGTGCAGCTATTTTTCGGTTGGGAAGCAGTAGGTTTAGTATCATATTTATTAATCGGATTTTGGTATACCAGAGATACAGCAATTTATGCTAATTTGAAAGCTTTCTTGGTCAATCGAGTTGGTGATTTTGGTTTTTTACTAGGAATTGCGGCAGTATTGATGGCTTTTAATACCCTTAACTATGGTGAAGTATTTAGTCTAGCTCAAGCTGGCGAATATCAACAAACTATCAGTATTTTCGCTGGCCATGAATGGTCGATGATGACCGTAATGTGCATCTTGTTATTTGTCGGAGCTATGGGTAAATCGGCTCAATTTCCACTGCATGTTTGGTTGCCAGATTCAATGGAAGGCCCTACTCCTATCTCAGCTTTAATCCACGCCGCTACGATGGTAACAGCCGGTATTTTCATGGTAGCTCGCATGTCGCCATTATTTGAATTAAGCACTACTGCTCTCAGTTTTGTATTGATAATTGGAGCAATTACTGCATTTTTTATGGGTTTGTTAGGTTTGGTACAACACGACATCAAACGAGTAGTGGCTTATTCAACCTTATCGCAATTAGGTTACATGACCGTTGCATTAGGAGCATCCGCTTATACGGCCGGAATTTTCCATTTGATGACCCACGCATTTTTCAAAGCTTTACTATTCTTAGGGGCTGGTTCAGTAATCATCGCTATGCACCATGAACAGGATATGCGTAAAATGGGCGGCTTAAAGAAATACATGCCAATCACTTATATAACTATGTTGATAGGTTCCTTAGCCTTGATTGGATTCCCCGGTTTCTCTGGTTTTTTCTCCAAAGATGCGATTATTGAAGCAGTCCATCATGCTTATGAGGCTGAACGAGCTGGAGCTGGAATTGCGTACTTTGCAGTATTATCAGGAGTGTTTATCACCGCTCTATACACTTTCCGCATGTTCTTCTTAACCTTTCACGGTAAGGAACGGATGGATGAACATACCAAAGAACATTTGCATGAAACACCTTGGGTAGTAACTGGGCCGTTAATAGCATTGGCAATACCTTCAATATTTATCGGTATGTTTACTCTTGGGCCGATGCTGTTTGGAAACTATTTCAGTGATTCGATTTTTGTAGCCACAGGGAATAATCCATTTAATCCAGAGCATTATCATGGATTTATCAGCTTTATGTTCCATGGTTTGATTCAGCCTCCGGTTTGGTTAGCGGCGGCAGGAGTTTGGTTAGCTTATTTCTTGTATATAAAGCGGCCAGAAATGCCGGCTATAATTGCGGAACGTTCAGGTATTGTTTATAAAATTTTAGTGGAGAAATATTACTTTGACCGCTTTAATGACTGGTTCTTTGCTGGTGGGACTCGTGGTATTGGTTCTATAATGTGGCAGTTTGGTGATGTCAAGTTGATAGATGGATTTATCAATGGTATGGCTAAGTTTATTAATTGGGTTGCCAGCGTGGTTCGTAATGTGCAAACTGGATTTTTATATCACTATGCTTTTGCTATGATTATAGGGCTGGCAGTTATGTTAGGAACATTTGTTTATTTGTAAAATTATATTTTGATGTTACGCACTGAATATCAACCTCCCCTAATCCCTCATTACTAAGGAGAGGCCAAGGAGGTTAATATGCTTAACATCAGATATATATGTTGAAGGGAATTGAATAATACTCCGATTCATTTATATTAACTAACGATTGCGAGAAATAGTACGTAATTGTATTAGTGTCATAACTGGACCAGATATAGCATAAATTAAAAAAACTATGAATAAAACTTGAGGTGGGCTTATTGTAATGAATACAAATAACATTACTATTATTAAAATATTTATGAATGGTATTTTTCCCCTCAAATCCAAGTCTTTAAAACTACGATAACGAAATTTACTCACCATCAATAAACCAGTCAATACGGTCATAAACCAGGTTATCCAAACTATACTAGCTCCATCTATTTGATAATCAGTCCCTATCCATACAAAACCAGCCATTACACCAGCCGCAGCAGGACTAGCCAATCCTTGGAAATAAGCTTTATCAGCTTTGTCAACTTGGCTATTAAAGCGAGCTAATCTCATCGCAGTACAAGCAGTATAAATAAAGGCTGCCAACCAACCAAGTTTGCCAAAAAAACTAGATATATCAATTAAAGAAGATAAAGACCATTGATACATTAGTAAGGCTGGGGCCAAGCCAAAGCATATTAGATCCGATAAACTATCATATTCGGTTCCAAAATCACTTTGAGTATTAGTCATACGGGCAACTCGCCCATCAAGACCATCAAGTATCATACCGATGAATATTGCTATTGCAGCAGCTTCAAATTTGCCATGAATTGCTCCAACAATGGCATAAAAACCGGAAAATAAAGCTGCGGTGGTAAATAAATTGGGTAATAAGTAAATGCCACGCCGTCGCTTAATCGGTTGTTTAGTGTCCATGATTTTTCCTTAAATTCGGCATGATTATTAATAGAGGCCCAAAATGAACCTCCACATATCATTTAATTTTTTGTTTTATCAACCAATTTATTAGCTTTAATCCAAGGCATCATATCCCGTAACTTTGCTCCAACTTGCTCTAACTGATGTTCACGTCCTAAACGGCGTTTGGCTTTTAAAGTTGCTTGGCCTGCTTGATTTTCCATAATAAATTCCCGAGCAAATTCACCATTTTGAATTTCTTTAAGAATTTTACGCATTTCAGCTTTGGTATCATCATTAATAATACGTGGGCCTCTAGTTAAATCACCATATTCAGCCGTGTTAGAAATAGAGTAACGCATGTTAGCCATGCCACCTTCATACATTAAATCAACGATTAATTTTAACTCGTGCATACATTCAAAATAAGCCATTTCTGGAGCATAACCAGCTT
>DAOUSR010000018.1 GCA_030627125.1 Thioploca sp. | reverse complement strand
AGAACTATTTCTTATCGTTCTTATCATTCTTATCATCCTTAACTTCAGTATAATCAGCATCAACAACATCTTCTTTAGGTTTTTCACTAGCAGCTTTAGCAGCATCAGTAAAACCATCTGGAGCCGTTCCTTCTTCAGCAGCAGCATAAGCTTGTTGAGCAATTTTACCCGATAGTTCAGTTAAAGTCTGAGTCTTAGCTTCAATAGCAGGTTTATCATCACCCTTGATAACGTCTTTCAAATCACTAATAGCAGCTTCAATAGCAGCTTTATCTTCACTGCTTACCTTATCACCAAGCTCTTGCAAAGACTTATTAGTAGCATGGATCATATTATCCGCTATATTACGCACTTCAACTAACTCATGGAAACGTTTATCTTCTTCAGCATGGGTTTCAGCGTCTTGCACCATTTGCTCTATCTCAGAATCAGACAAGCCACTGGAAGCCTTGATAGAAATAGATTGCTCTTTACCAGTAGCCTTATCTTTAGCCGATACATGCAAAATACCATTCGCATCAATATCAAAAGTAACTTCAACCTGTGGAACTCCACGTGGTGCTGGTGGAATATCGGCTAAATCAAATCGTTCCAATGACTTATTCGCAGAAGCTACATCTCGTTCTCCTTGTAATACATGTACTGTCACCGCAGTTTGATTGTCTTCAGCAGTAGAGAAAGTTTGCGAATGTTTAGTTGGAATGGTAGTATTTTTTTGGATGAGCTTAGTCATAACTCCACCCATAGTTTCAATGCCCAAAGATAATGGAGTTACATCTAATAACAACACATCTTTTACATCACCACTTAATACACCACCTTGAATACAAGCACCGATAGCTACAGCTTCATCTGGGTTCACATCTTTTCTAGGTTCTTTACCGAATATATTTTTGACCGCTTGTTGCACCATTGGCATCCGGGTTTGGCCGCCCACTAAAATAATTTCGTCAATTTCTCCCGAAGATAAACCAGAATCTTTCAAAGCAATCCGGCAAGGCTCTAAACTACGATTAATTAATGATTCTACTAAACTTTCTAGTTTGGCTCGAGTTAATTTAATATTAAGATGTTTAGGGCCACTAGCATCAGCAGTTACATAAGGTAAATTAATATCTGTCTGTTGACTAGAAGATAATTCAATTTTAGCTTTTTCTGCTGCTTCTTTTAATCTTTGCAAAGCTAACGGATCAGTTTTTAAATCAATTCCAGAATCTTTTTTAAATTCATCAACTAAAAAATTAATGATTGACATATCAAAATCTTCACCACCTAGGAAAGTATCACCATTGGTTGACAATACTTCAAATTGGTGTTCACCATCAATATCGGCAATTTCAATAATAGAAATATCAAAAGTACCACCACCTAAATCATACACAGCAACTTTTACATCACCATGTTTTTTGTCCATACCATAGGCTAAAGCAGCGGCTGTTGGTTCATTGATAATTCGTTTTACATCTAAACCAGCAATCCGACCCGCATCCTTAGTAGCTTGGCGTTGTGAATCATTAAAATAGGCTGGTACTGTAACAACAGCTCCAGTAACTGTCTCACCTAAATAATCCTCCGCAGTTTTTTTCATTTTCATTAAGGTGCGAGCAGAAATCTCTGGTGGAGCCATTTTTTTACCTTTGACTTCTATCCAAGCATCACCATTATCTGCTTCAACAATTTTGTAAGGCACCATGTCAATATCACGTTGCACTACATTATCTTTAAATTTACGCCCAATCAATCGCTTAACTGCAAATAATGTGTCACTTGGATTAGTAACTGCTTGCCGTTTAGCCGATTGACCTACTAGCACCTCTTCGCCATCAGTATAAGCAACGATAGATGGTGTAGTTCTGGTTCCTTCACTATTTTCTATTACATGATAACTCTTGCCTTCCATCACGGCAACACAAGAATTAGTTGTTCCTAAATCTATTCCAATGATTTTACTCATATTTATTTCCTGTTTTTGATATTCGGTCGTTTATATAGGGATTTTAATCTTGATTTTCAAGCGGTTTTTTGGATACTATAACCCGGGCTGGACGTAGTAAACGATCTTGTAATTCATAGCCTTTTTGATGGACGTGCAACACCATACCATCATCAACTTCGGCATTAGGTTGAATTGTCATCGCTTCATGCCATTGTGGATCAAACTTTTCATTAATTGGATTGATCTCTACAATATTAAATTTTGTTAAACTGGCAGATAACATTTTTAAAGTTAAAGTCATACCTTCATTGATAGTTTCTAAACTCGTTTCTGGTTTAGTGGTGGCTTCTATGCCTAATTCCATGCTATCTTTAATCGCCAAAATTTCGGTAGCAAATTTTTCTAACGCATATTTACGAGAATTTTCTAAATCTCGCACCATACGTTTTTGTAAATTTTCATACTCAGCCTGTTTACGCAGTAGAGTTTCCCAATGTTGATCTGCTTGTTGTTGAGCTTCAGTTGTTTGTTGTTGGGCCTTGGATAACTGTGCGGTTAATTGCTCTACTGAAACTTCATCTTTTGCAATAATATCTTCCACATCAGCTTCTATGGTCTCTATTGATGGAATGGCATCTACAACCTTTTCAGTATCATTTATGATTTCATTTGTAACGTTATCTGGCATAAAAATTCCCTATTAATCAAACTTGAGCCAAGATTAATCTTGGATTCCAATTATATTAAATGTTCAGGAATGAATGGGGATAATCTAATGCGGGTTCAAGGCCGAGCCTAATAATTTGGCAGTTAAATTAACGATTGGGATTACTCGTTCGTAAGGTATGCGGGTAGGGCCAATTATACCGATTACTCCAATGACTTTATCTTTCACTATATAGGGCGAAGTAATGACTGTACAATCGACTAATACTTTATTACCACATTCTTCTCCAATAAAAATTTGCATACTTTGAGTTTTTAATGCTTGCTCAAGTAAATGTAAAATATCTCTTTTTTCATTAAACGCCACGAATAAATTCTTTAATTTTTCTATATTGGATAATTCAGCAAACGCCATTAGATTAGTTTGACCAGTCATGACAAAATCATTATCTACATCATTAAAAGCTTTTTCTGCCATTTCGGTTACGGTTTGCATAAATTTATCCATATTCTGCCGTGCTGCCTGTAATTCGTTTAACAAATTTTTACGGACAGTTTTTATATCTTTACCAATACAAGCAGTGTTTAAATAATTAGCCGCAGTTTGTAATTCGGTAGCTGAATAATGGTGAGAGGTATGGATAATACGATTTTCAACTTCAGCATTATTAAATACTAATATAGCTAAAACTCGTTTATTGGAAAGGGATAAAAATTCGATATGACGTAACGATTTATCACAACATTTGGGTAAAGTAACTAAACTAGTGAGATTAGTAAGGTTAGATAATAAATTAGAAGTCTGTTCTAACAAATGCTGATTGTCACATTCTATGGCAAAGTGCTGGCGTAAATCATATTCTTCCTTGTTAGTCAAGGGTTTTATCTGTAATAAATTATCAACAAAAAGTCGATAGCCACGAACTGTAGGAATCCGTCCGGCTGAGGTATGTGGCGAGCAAACTAGCCCCATATCTTCTAAGTCAGCCATAACGCTACGTATGGTTGCTGAGCTTAGACCAAGGCTATTATCCTGAGATAAAGTACGAGAGCCAATTGGTTGTCCTTCGTAAATATAACGATTGACTAATATTTTTAGTAGATGTTTGGCACGTTTGCTCAACATAATATATGTTATCTTAATTTTAGATATTTATGTGTATTTGAAAGTATTTGAAAATATGGCAATTAACACATTGATAGGTACGTTTTAAATAAATATTTAAATGTTATACTAATATAGTGATAAGATGCTTCTACTGCAAGCCTATTATCTTATTATGCTAAATATGATATAGAAAACTCATTGAAAATTAAACTGTTATAATTAGGCAGTGTTGACATTTCATAGATAGATTCACTCATTAAAATGGTTAATATATCGAAAAATAGTAGGGGTAATCCCTTGTGGTTACCCTGTTAATGGCAGTAACGCTGGTGCATAGGAACCAGAAAACTATTCACAACAATTAGGAATATAACAACGTAGAATTATTTTAGAGATTTCACTATTAGTTATTTTAATTATTAGTAACTGCCTACCATGCCATTAAGTTAATATATGTTGGAGTTCAAAGCTTTGTAAGTATTGAAGCAATTGTAGAGACAAGGCATGCTTCTACGTTATAATATCTGATATGGCATTCGCTTTGAACTCATAATTTTACGTAGGGACAATCCTTTAGCCCTTCTTTGCCGGAAATTACAATGAAATATTTAATATTTATAATTTTAACGACCTCAATAACAGCAATCGATAAACTCCATAATGATGCTAAACAAGCTTTCTTTGCATCTGATTATCCCACTGCTATAATGAAATGGGAAACAGCATTAGATTCTGCCCGTGAACTTAATAATCAAGCTAACATTAGCAAATTTTTAGTAAATCTTGGAGCAGCCAATTATAGTCTTGGCAAATACCAAGAGGCTTTACAATATTACCAACAAGCGGTGATTATAGACCAAGAATTAAATGACAAAAGTGGCCAAAGTGCAGACCATAATTATTTAGGCTTAATCTACGCTAAATTATACAATTATCCAAATGCTTTGCAACATTATCAGATTGCTTTAGCATTACAAGCAGAAATTGGTGAAGACCAAAATAATGTCCTCAACAGTATTGGGATGGTCTATGACAATATAGGTGACTATCAAACAGCGATAACTTATTACCAACAAGTTTCAACCTTACCAAAAACTATTGAAGCTGCAAATAACTTTTCTAACCTTGGAATCGCCTATCAAAATCTTAGCGATTATCCAACCGCTTTAAAATATTTTCAACAGACATTAGAAATAACCACTCAATTGCAAGATAAAACAGTTACAGCTAATGTTTTTACTAATATTGGGGCCGTGTATGATAACTTAGCTCAGTATAATAAAGCTCTTGAATATTATCAAAAATCCATGAAAATTGCCAGTAACTTAAGTCAACAAGCCAATAATTTAGCTAATATTGGAATTACTTACGATAATCTTGGTGAATATTCAACAGCTTTAACTAATCTTCAACAAGCGGTAAAAATCCAATCCACTGCTGGCGATAAATATGGAACTGCTAATAACTTATCTAATATTGGAATCGTGCATAAGAATTTAGGTGAGTTTGCCAAGGCTATTGATTATTATCAACAAGCTCTGGCTATCCAAACAGAAATTGACGATAAACGTGGTGAAGCAAATAGCTTGACTAATTTAGGAATTATTTATGACAAATTTGGGCAATATGGACTAGCTTTGGAGCATTATCTAGCTGCTTTAGATATACAACGTGCCACCGGTAATCAGAAAAGAATCGCTAATAATCTTAGTAATATTGGAGTATTACACTATAACTTAGGTCAGCCTGAGAATGCTATCGGCTATCTATTACAAGCTTTAACAATTCGTCATGAAATTCATGATAAACATGGGGAAGCTGTTGATTTATCTAATCTTGGAGCGGCTTATTATAATTTAGGATTACGTTCTAAAGCTACTGAATCTTACCAAGCTGCTTTAACTATTAGAAACAAGATTGACGATAAACGTGGGCAAGCCATTGAATTAGCTAATCTTGCTACAATTTATGCTAATAAAAAACAATATCAACTAGCCTTAGAGAATTTTCAAGCTGCATTAACGCTAGATCAGGCATTAAATAACCAAGTCGGAGTAGCAATAACTAAGGCTAATATTGGTCTGATGTATCAAAAACTTGGTAATAATGAATTGGCTCATACCAACTTAATATCCAGTGTTGCTGAATTAACCGCTTTGGACACTAATAATAAATGGTATGCTCAACGTGGTTTGGCTACGGTAGAGATTGATTTACCTAACATTCCTGAAGCGATAAATAATTATGAACTAGCTATAAACCATATTGAAACTTTACGGACTAACTTAACTCAACCAGATGATAAGCTGTCTTTTATGCAAGATAAGATGTATGTATATGATGAATATATAACTTTATTGCAAACTCTGCATAATCCAGCTAACAATTATGACCGGAAAGCTTTAGAAGTATTTGAACGTAAACAAGGCCGAGTATTTTTAGAACAACTTGGCAAAAGTGGAGCTACTAGATTTTCTCGCTTACCAGTTAAAATTAATCAGCTTGAACAATTGCTTACCGATAAAATATCCCAACTGCAACAACAAGCTAGCTCACAAACAGTTCTGACACAGATTGCGAGTTTGCGGGCTAAACAACAAGTATTACAGCAAGAAATAAAAACTAAATATCCAGATTATTATGCTCTGAAATATCCTCAACCCGCAAATTTAGAGGTATTACAACAGGTATTGCAGGATGATGAATTAATGTTGGTCTATGCTGTGATGGAAAATGATACTATATTATGGGTCATTGGTGCGCAACAATTTGCCATGTTCAATTTATCATTAGGGGCTAATAGTCTGAATGAACACGTAAATTATATGCGGGATGTTATTTTAAATAGATTACCAGAAATTGCTGAAGAAGGTTATTCACTTTATCAAAAATTGTTACCAGAAGCAGCTCAAAAATTATTGGTTAAAGCCAAAACTATTTATATTGTCCCAACTGGAACTTTATACGCATTGCCTTTTGAAAGCTTAGTAATTGATGATAATAAACAGCCACATTATTTTATTCAAGAGCATGCCATAGTATATTTATCTTCAGCCTCCGTACTAAAAGTATTACGTGATAGCAAACGCCAAGAACCAAGCAAAGAATTCCTAGCTTTTGCGGACCCAGCTTATTCTGAATGTGAAGAAGATGCTGATGATAGATCAATGAAAAAATCTCGCAGCCTGGCCCAATTACGTGACAGAGCTTATCGTGAAATAATGGGTGCGGTTTGTTTTCCACGATTGCCGGAAACTGCCAATGAAGCTAAATCTATTGCGGCATTTTTTGCTACTGCGGATAGTACTTTATATCTAGGTGAAAAAGCTAATAAAACTGCGATTTTTGAGTTAAATCAAACTGGTGATATGCTTAATTATCGTTATTTATTATTTGCCTTGCATGGTTTATTACCAAATGAAATTAAGGGATTAGCTCAGTCTTCATTGGTACTAGCCGATACAGAATCCAATAGTTATTTTACTATGGCTGATACTTTAAATTTACGCTTAAATGCTGATTTTATTAATTTATCGGCTTGTAATACTGGTGGTGGTAAGCAGATTAAAGGAGAGGGAATTTTAGGTTTGACTCGAGCTTTTATGTATGCTGGTACTCAAGCGATTGGAGTTACTTTATGGTCGGTAGAATCAGCTTCAGCCGAAAATTTGAGCGTGGGAATTTTTGCGAATCTTAAAGCTGGGAAGACTACAGCAGAAGCTATTCGGCAAATTAAATTAAAAATGATAGCTGGTGAAGCTAACCAACCCCATTATCGCCATCCTTTTTATTGGGCCCCGTTTGTGGTATATGGAGATGGTAACATTTAAATTATGATTTGGTTCAACTGGTTAGCAAATATTTACGAACCAATACATTACAATGTTTCCCCTTTTAGCGAAGGACAATGAATTTGTAGGGGCAATCCCTTGTGGTTGCCCTTGTGGTTACTTTAAAGATAGTGAAAATAAACAAACGTTATAGTTGAGCAATTTTAACTATTACATAACTAAATTATACGAACATGAATTTCAAAATTATACTATTAATATTATTAACTTTTTTCCTAAATAGTTGTGAACAAGAAGACGATTCAAGTACTGGTACTGGTCTGATATTGGCAATTGTAGCAGCAGGAGCTGTAGTTGCAATTACTAATTCAGGCGGTGAAGATGATGATACTACTACTACTGATTCTTCAGACAGTGGTACAGATACTACTAAAACATTTTCAACTAATGAATATGATGGTTCAACCAATGATTTATTAACCGGAGGTTTGGGACACAAAGGCTTAACTGGAAATATTCCATCCGCTGTTGACCCTACAAATCCTACTCCTACTGAAATTAGAACCGCAACTATCGCTAATCAATATAAAGCAATGGTTGATATGCGTAGTTCAGCAGGATATGGCAGTTTGTATGGGCCTTCCACTGATAATTCCACCGGTAAAATTTCTGGCACTGAATATCTAGCCTATGGTACTGATAATTCTACTATGTTAGTACAATTGCCCACTAGCTTCAATCGTTCCAATCCTTGTCTAATTATTGCTCCATCTCCAGGAGTGGAAAATGTTTATGGAGCGATTGGAACAGTGGGAGAATGGGGTTTAAAAAAACACTGTGCAGTAGCTTATACGGATAAATCTAGTAACGGTATTCATGATTTATATACTGATACGGTTAATTTGATTGATGGCACTAGAACTACCGTTAATAAAGAAGCTAGTTTCATAGCCAAAGGCACAGCTAAAATGGATATAGCAGCTTATAATTCCGTTTATCCTTATCGGATTGCTCAAAAACATGCTCATTCTCAACAAAATCCCGCAGCAAATTGGGCAAAAAATGTCTTAGATGTAATTGATTTTGCTTTTGAAGTGTTAAATCTTGCAGATAGTTTTGGTGAAGCCCAAACAATTACCGTTACACCTAGCAATACTATTGTGATTGCCTCTGGAACATCCACTGGTGGCACCGCATCTTTACTAGCTACAGAACAAGATAGAAATGACTTGATTGATGGGGTTGTAGTTGCATCTCCAACGATTAATGTGCCAAATAAAAAATCATTTCTTGATGTAATTAGCTATTACAATATATTCCAACCTTGTGTTAGTGCTAACAATAGCAATGGTTTACCTTCTCGTTGTAGTGCTTTAGCTATAGGAGGTTTATTGACAGAAAATACTTTAAGAACTCAGATAAATAAAACCGAACAAATTCTAAATAATTATGGAACTTTAGTAACTTCTAATATAATTGCTCATAATTACCTAGATATTTATTCTAGTTATGCCAATTTATATGCTAATTCTTATGGGCAATTTAGTGTAACGGATAATTTATGTGATTATAGTTACGCTAAAGTTAATGGTAATAGTTCACCTACGGCAAAAACCTTGGCTGATTTAGCTGATGATTTTCAAGCTAGTAATTTTCCAAGTAGTGGAACTTATCTAATCAATAATATTGGTAACGATGGGGAAGGTATTAATTATTTTAATCTATCTAACGGTAATAGCGATGGTTATCTGCAAGGGGTTTTATGTTTACGCCAATTAGTAACTAGCAATACTATCTTTGGTGTGTCGCTAACTGGTATTGAGTTGGAAAATTCTAAATTGGTAAAAGCTGGTCTACAAAAAACTTTAGCTACTGGTGATTTACGAGGCACACCGGCAATTATTGTCCATGGACGTGATGACCCATTAGCTCATGTAAATTTTACTAGTCGGGCTTATTACCAGCTAAATAAAACCACTCAAACTGATAGTAAGTTAGTTTATCTTGAAATTACCAATGCCAATCATATTGATGGATTAAACCAAAAATATAATGTTAAAAATCAGATACCTTTGCAGTATTATTTACATAAAGCTTTGGATAAGATGTACAAACACTTAATAACCAAGTTAAAGTTACCAAATAGTCAAGTTATTGCTACGCTTCCAAATGCAAATGTTGCTAGAAGATTACCAGATATGGATAGTGATAAAACTTGTGCGATTAAGTTTAGTAACAAAATACTTACGATACCAGAGTGTTAAATTTTTATAACTGATGTTACGAATCCAAATCAATATGCAGGGGCAATTGCTCTATTTATACCATATTGAAATATATTAACTTTAATAAGTACAACCTAATTTATTGGGAAAGTTGATTGAATATATAAAATTGCAATTCTATTTATAATAGGAAAATAATGGATATTAAATTAGCATTGAAAGCAGTTACAGAAAGACGTGATTTAACAATGGACGAAATGTCTTCTGTAATGCGAATTATTATGACTGGTCAAGCAACCCAAGCTCAAATTGGTGGTTTTTTAGTTGGTTTGCGGATGAAAGGTGAGACAGTTACAGAGATAGCGGCTGCTACTCAAATCATGCGAGAATTAGTCACTCCAGTAGCAGTTGACAGACAGCATATTGTTGATATTGTAGGTACTGGTGGTGATGGTAGCAGTACTTTTAATATTTCTACCACTAGTTCTTTGGTAGTTGCTGCTGCTGGTGGGGCGGTGGCCAAACATGGTAATCGTTCTATTTCTAGTAAATCCGGTAGTGCTGATGTATTGGAAGCTCTTGGAATTAATATCAATCTTACTCCAGAGCAAATTACGGAATGTGTTAATAAACTTGGAATCGGGTTTATGTTTGCTCCTTTACATCATAGTGCGATGAAACATGCTATTGGCCCAAGGCGTGAAATGGGAATAAGGACTATATTTAATTTATTGGGGCCATTGACTAATCCGGCTGCTGCACCGAATCAATTATTAGGAGTTTTTAGTAAGGATTGGGTAGGGCCAATTGCTCAAGTTTTGCAAAAATTGGGAAGCAAACATGTATTGGTTGTCCATTCTGAGGATGGTTTAGATGAAATTAGTATAGCTGCTCCAACATTTGTAGCTGAATTAAATAATGGAACTATTACCACTTATACTTTGAGCCCAGAAAAATTTGGGTTGAAACGAGCTACATTGGATAATATTCAGGTAAATTCTGTTGCAGAAAGTGTGGTTATGATACAAGGGATATTGGCTAACGAAAATAGTGTTGCAAAAGATGTGGTTATATTAAACGCAGGAGCTGGTATTTATGCCGCTAATTTAACTGATAATTTGGCTGATGGGGTTGATAAAGCTAAGGAAGTTTTAAGTAATGGTTCCGTTAAACGAAAATTTGATGCTTGGGTGCAATTAACCCAAAGTTTTGCGTGAGGCATATATCTAACTATGAGGTAGCGGATATCGTCATGATGTTAATGACTGGTGTGCTTGCCGGAATCAAATATATTAATCCTTTGCTCTTAACTTAATGGCATTGACAGTTTTACATGGAAACAAGTTACAAAGAGCATCAAAGCCATTATTGAAAGAGCCTTTATATAGATAGTTACGTTTATTTAGCATAATAATTACTATTCACCTTTGGCAAAATACCAATTTATACTATGACAACTGTTTATATAGGATTGGGTAGTAATCTTAACAATCCATCTTACCAAATTAAACAAGCTTTACGAATGCTGAAAACCATTCCAACAACTCATCTAAAATTGTATTCAAGTTTATATAGTAGCAAAGCTGTAGGGCCTAAAAATCAACCAGATTATATTAATGCGGTTGCAATCTTGTCGGTTAAATTATCCCCTATTAAGCTATTGCATAAATTACAAGATATTGAAACGGAACGTGGTCGCAACAGAAGAGGTAAACGCTGGCAAGCTCGTACTATAGATTTAGATATCTTAATGTATGGCGATAAGCAATTGCAAACTAGACAATTAACTCTGCCACATCCAGAATTATATAAGCGTATGTTTGTATTGCAACCTCTCTATGAATGTGTTCCAGACTTAATTTTACCAAATGGACAAGCTATACAAGATTTAATACGGTATCATTCTAATGAAAGAATTCGACAAATATAAATCGGTTGGGTTGAATGGAGACTTTGAAATTTTAATTGGTAGTAGTAAAACCTGCACAATTTGCTTAACAGAAAAAGAAGTACCAGAAATTGCCAAAAAACATGCTGTTCTAAAACGAATTAGAGATCGATTATTTATAAAAGATTTTGCTTCTAAATCAGGAACTTTTATAGATAATCATCGTTTACCTAAGAATAGTTGGGAGGAAATTATTCAACAAGGCTTTAAAGAAATAAAGTTAGGTAATACGCCAATCGGTATCGATGCTCAACTGTTCAGAGGTAGACCTAGAATTGGAATTAAAACTACTGCTTTGCATTATGATATTTCAGGCAAAATAGTTTGTAATGGAGCTTACATACAAGCTCAACCAGGGAGTATGACTGCTATTATGGGGCCAGCTGGTTGTGGCAAGAGCATATTACTAGACTTAATCAATGGCTATCGTACTCCAAACAGTGGTAAAGTATTTGCAATTCGAGATAATATTCCCATCAATGTCCATCATGATTATAGTTTAGTACGAGAATGGTTAGGTTACTTACCGCAAGATGATGTAATGATTCCAGAATTGACAGTCTACCAATCTCTAAATTATTGCTTGAGATTACAATTTACTTGTTTAAATCAACAAATACGAGAATATATTATTCGGCAAACCTGTCAGAATTTAGGTTTTGACCAAGTCCGATTAGAAAAATTTTTGCACACAGTGATAGGTTCAGCGGAATCTGGCATTCGTGGTCTTAGCGGAGGAGAAAGAAAAAGAGCTAATTTAGCCCATGAACTCATTGCTATGCCTTTGGTATTACTGTTAGATGAACCAACTTCTGGATTGTCTTCGGTTGATGCAGATAAAATTGTTCGTCTACTGCAAAAATTAACCCAATTGGATGATTTAACTACTATTGCCACTATCCATCAACCTAGCAGAGATACTTTTGAACGATTTGATAATTTACTCTTAATGAATTATGATGGAACAGTAATTTATTATGGTTCTACTGCTCAAGCGGTGCCATATTTCGAGTTTGTAACAGAGACTACCAATACAGATCGAAATCCAGCTGAATATCTGTTAGAAATATTAGATAAAAGTGATTATAATAATAAACTTATCAATGGTATTGCCAAGGAACAATTTAAATTTATTATGCCATTATGATACTCAGGTAACTAAAAAATGAAAACTCATTATGAAATAATTGGTGTGGAACCAGATGCGAATACCGTAGATATTAAAGTAGCAGCTCAAGCCCAGAACAATAAAATTAAAACAGCTTTTAAAATTTTGACAAATACTGAGGCAAAGGAACAATATGATTTAGAGTTAAATTCTACACCTCAACTAATTATAGCAGATACACCAGATACTCCTTATGCTTCGCCAGAAACTATTAATTTAGCAACTGCCAATTGTTCTGCTTGTAATGCAATAATTTCTCAAAAAGCTGAAATCTGTCCTAAATGTGGAGTAAGAAATAGAAGACCAGCTAGAAAGCTTACTTTATTACTGTTGACCTTATTTACAGGCGGATTTGGAGTCCACAGATTTTACTTAGGCAATTATTTATGGGGAATTATCTATCTATTATTTTGTTGGACATTTATTCCTACTTTGCTCTCATGGATTGAATATATTATATTTATTTTCAGAAGTCATGAGAAGATTGAGGAAAATTATGAATCCCATGACTCTGCGGCAGCTATTGCTATAACATTACCAATATTATTGTTTTTTATAGGACTAGTTGCGGCAGTATCAATTCCAGCTTATACGGATTATATGTATAAAATCAAAGTTAGGGAAGCTACTAATCTATTAAATTCTGCTAAAACTATGGTAGAGAAACGTTTGCAGGAAGTTGGCACATTTCCCTCCACTAGTGATTTAAAAGCAATGGGAGTCACCACATCGAGTGAACATGTATTGAGTATAGAGGCGAATGTACAACAGAATTATTTACAAGCAACCATGCACGAAAATTCTGGTACAGTTGCTGGCAAAACTATCCGTCTTACTTACGATCCAAATTCAAGTAATTGGAAATGTGCTTCGGGTTCCCCAAATGGTATGGAACTCAGACATTTACCACGAAACTGTAGATAAAATATATGTTTATTACTGGAACTGATACAGAAATTGGTAAAACTTGGTGTACTCTAGCACTGATTCAGCATTTCAAATCTCAAAATTTACGAGTTGCTGGTATGAAACCAATTGCTTCAGGATGTTATCGAACTGCTAATGGTTTACGAAATAGTGATGCTGAACAGATTTTAGCTATAACTGGGTTGGATTTACCTTATGATATGGTGAATCCTTATCCTTTTGAACCACCAATTGCTCCTCATATTGCCGCCAATCAAACTGATCAAATAATTGAATTAGATAAAATTATAAGTAATTATGAACAGTTACAAACCAGAGCGGATATGGTGATAGTTGAAGGATTTGGAGGTTGGCGAGTACCAATAAATTCTAGTTTAAGCTTGAAAGATATGGTATTAGCGATGAAAATACCAGTAGTTTTAGTGGTAGGAATACGTTTAGGTTGTATAAATCACGCTTTATTGACAGCAGAAGCAATTGTGCAGGATGGTTGCCATTTAATCGGTTGGATAGCCAATCAAATCGATGCAAACTTTGTTGGACAACAGTCTATCGACACTATTTCTGAATATTTATCAGCACCTTTATTGGCCCAAACGCCATATTTGACTAATTTGGATATTGCATTATTAGCAGATAAAATGGTTGGGCTTGGTAATAATTATTAGAACTTAAGTCAATTATAACAACACATCGGACAGTTTTACGAACTGACTTATATTTATATTTAAGTTCGTTAAAAATCCATAATTAAGAATTACTATATTTTGGCTATAACTTAAAATATCCCACTTGGCAATAAATCATCTGGCGAGTTATGAGAACCTTCGCTTGAATTCACTCTAAAACTATTTAAATTTACCCCTAATCTTTGATTGCATGGAGTTGTCATTAAATTACTGGCATCTACAAGTCCATAAGGCAATACAACCAACAAGCTTTCCATATCCATATTGGGAGAATCAATTTGCACTTTACCGTCTATTCCTAATCTTGAAGAAGCGTTAATTATGCTATTTGAAGAGGCAATAAATTGGTCAGATTGAATGTAAATATTGCCGCCATGCCCCGCGTCTGCACGAGAAACAAACTTACCTTGATCCAAAACCACAAACAATGGAGTCCCCATTGTAATATTCCCACCGTTGCCAGCACCACTTTTTACCGCTGTTGTTATTCTAGCATTTTGTAAATAAATTAAATTTGTTGCTGTTATTTTTATATTGCCACCACCTGAATTTACCGCAGAACTAGTTATAACACTATTATCTGTTAAATATAAGTTTTTGGTTTGAATCGAAATTTCACCAGCCTGACCAGCGTTATTTGCGATACTTTTTGAATTACCAAATAAACCACTAATTCCAATATTAATATCATTAACTTCAGTTGGTAGCCCAATCTGATTAATATATTGAAAATTTTCATCAGGTTTCCCTGAAATTATTAAGTTATCGAAGGCCTTAATATTTATGTAACCACCTTTTCCAGTTCCAATAGTTGAACTACCAATTCTAGCTCCATTTTTTAGTTCTATTTGGCGAGCTTCTATATCAATTTGTCCAGCATCACCAGCATTATTAAGCAATCCTTCGGTACCAGAAAAAATAAAACTAGGAGAACCAGTCGCAGATATACCTATGGCAGAAAAAGTATCAGCTACTTTGAGCAAAATTTTACCGCTATGCCCAATGCCGAGTGCATCTATAGCAATTTCTGAGCCGTGTAATGTCAAGTTATTTACTCTAATATCTATTATTCCGCCATTTTCATCTAGTGAATCTCCCTCTAGTTCGGTGTTGAACAATTCAAAATCTCCACCGCGAATAAACATATTACCAGCACCATTACCACTAACTCCGATCCAAGTATTATTAGTTGTTATTTTTCCACCACTTGCATTGATAATTAGTCCATTTTTATTAGGAATTACTTCACCAGCTGAATTAAGACTAACTAAATTTATTCGGCCAAATTCGGCAAATAGCTTTAATGGGAAATCGGGATGAAATGTATCTAATTCATTATTGGCTGCTAAATCACCATTCATGGTTAATGGGCCGCCAATTAATGACAGAGTCTGTTGATTAGGAACATACAGCTTGCTATTTTCAATAGTTATAGGTGCAGGTTCAGCTAAAAAACCAAATGCTTCCACTGGGGCAACTGTCAAAATACTATTACTTGGATTGCGAGCATCAAATCGGCCATTTTCTCCTAAGCGTAAATAATCTGCTGTACTGGCATGAAAGCCTCCTTGGACATCCAATCTAGCACTTTCCCCAAACATGATTCCATAAGGATTTAGGAAGTACATATCGGCATTGGAGATTGTGGAGCGGATTAACCCATTGATATTAGAAGGATTACCGCCAGTTACTCGACTGATAACATTTTGGATATTATTTGGCCCGGAAAAGGTGGCACTTTCTAAGCTATTAAGGTTAAAATCTTGGAAGCTGTGGAAGAGATTGTTACCATCTTGCTGGCCTAAATTTGAGGTGATTTGGAAATCTGGGCCAGGTAAGTTTATTTGTTGACCAAGAGTGCCATCAGTGACTATTTCGGCATTTAAGGAGTTACAAATTAACAAAATTATGAATGATTTTTTTAGCATAATAGGTCTCAAATAAATAACACTGTTTGTCAAGCTACAAATCAAGGCAGAAAATTATTAAGATTTGAAATAAATTATCTTTGGAAAACATACTATTCATCGACCCAAACTCTAATAGCTCGATATATCAAGTCAATTTGTCTATCTTCTATCGCTGTATCTGGTGGCATATATGGAGCTTCTATTAAAATTTTCCCCGATTCAGTCCAGTTAAAACCTTGCGGATCATACTTAGTCAACCAAGCTAACCATTTTTCGCCACTCAATCCAGCACAAGCCTCTCTGCCATGTCTTTGAACTGCAATGCGACGTAGTAAAATAGATAAAAAAGTTAATTGTTCCCGAGCAGGAGAATTTAAAGGGCGTAATTCTAACCATTCTTGCCTTGCTATTTTTCGCCAATCTTGTTTTTTATGTTGATTTTTACGAATAATTTTATAGATAAATATAATTAATAACAAGGTAATAAAGCCAATCAATAGCCACCAACCTGGTGCTAATGGCCACCATGAAATCGCGTCTAATCCTTGTATATCACGTAAAGTAGAATTCATCTATGAGTTCTCCGTTTCTGTACACGTTGTTGTAAACCTTGCAATAGACTATTATACACATCATCTTGAGTTGATATACTAAATAGGTCAATAAATAAACGTTGAGCAGTTTGTTTCAATGCTTGATGTTGAGTTTCCCAAGCTTTCCTATAAGCTGCTCGTCCAGCTTTACTATCAGAATCAATACAAATCTTAGTGCCATCTGCAGCGATAAACTCAACCTGTCCTATTGCTGGCAAAGCATAATCTGCTTGATCATCAATACTAATTAACACAATTTCATGATGTTGGCGTAATTGGTTTAAAGTTTGTTGTAAAGTTGGAATATCAGTTTGGTTAAAATCAGTAATCACAAACAACAATGAACCAGTAGAAGTACTACGATTTAATACTTGCAATGCTTGGTTTAACGTGGTCGTATCTTTTGTATTATCTGGCGGAATAGTCAAATTACGTAAAATTTGGCCTAAAGAGCGTTGTGAACGGTTA
Source organism: Thioploca sp. (assembly GCA_030627125.1). Classification (GTDB taxonomy): domain Bacteria; phylum Pseudomonadota; class Gammaproteobacteria; order Beggiatoales; family Beggiatoaceae; genus DRQV01. The sequence goes on along the minus strand of DAOUSR010000018.1, from coordinate 13,935 downwards.
GGTCGAAAAAATCTAGGTGTCTGTTGCCCAAAAAGTAAACCACCTACTCGATCTCCATGTCCGTAAGCACTCCAACCTAATAATGCCGCAGCTTTAGCAGCTTGAATAGATTTAAAGGTCTTGCGAGTGCCAAATTGCATTTGTACTCCAGTATTAACACATAACACAACACTGCGTTCTCGTTCTTCTCGATAAACTTTTAAATAAGGTCGGTTCATTCGGGCCGTAACTCGCCAATCAATATTGCGAATTTCATCACCATGTTGGTATTCACGTACTTCCTCAAAATCCATACCTTGACCTCTAAATACAGAAGCATATAAACCACTTAGCATAGTTTGAGTGCGTTGGGAAGAAACTAAACCTACACTATAGGCTTGATAACGTAATTCTAAAAGTTCTTTAAATTGTGGAGTCAACATTATGTTGTTAGATAGTAAAGTTATATATTATATTTCAGGACTAGCAAAATAGTTTGCAACCTCCATCAACCCTAGTAAGGATGGGCTAAGGGAGGTTAGTAATCAGTGAAATATATTTAATCTATTTGGAAATTTCTAGTTTAAAATTAGAATAAGTTGGAAATAACATCGGACTTTTTACGTCCATAGGTAAATCAGCCCGGCTAAGTTCTCTACGTAACCGACTAAGATGTTCAATAGTACTTTTTTTATGGCCTCTAACACTAATTTTTTGAGCGGCTTTGCGTCCAGCTCGCCTGCCAAAACAAATAATTTCTAATAGTGCATTGCCCATAATACGATTCCGTCCATGAATCCCTCCACTAACTTCCCCTACACAATATAGATCTGGCACTGTACTTTGACCATCAGCATCAATTACTACCCCACCATTTTGATAATGCAAAGCTGGATAGATCAACATCGGATTTTTAGTAGGATCAAGATTACCACGTTTAGCTAATTGAAATAATTTAGGAAAACGTTTCTCCATCATTCCAGGCTCACGGAGTTCCAGACTTGGAGTATCCAACCATACTCCTATGGCTTTATCTTCTTCACCACCAACAACAATCCCTCTACCTTCTGCACATTCTCGTAAAATAGCAGCCGAAATATAATCACGAGGTTTTAACTCATCGACAAATCTTTCGCCAAGCCCATTCAACAATTGAACTCCAGCAGAACGTATTCCTTCGGTAATTAATGAACCAGCAATATGTTTAGGATACGCTATGCCAGTGGGATGGTATTGAAATGAATCTAAATCACGTAATTTAGCTCCCAAACGATAGGCTAACACTAATCCGTCTCCAGTTGCTCCAAAATGATTGGTAGTCGGAAAATTGTTAAGGTGCATACGACCAATACCACCAGTAGCAAGGATAACGGATTGGGCTTTAATAATTTTATACGCACATTTGTCTATTGAATATAAAACAGCTCCAGCACAATGTCCGGTATCGCTAGTAAGCAATTCAACCGTAGGGCTATGAGTCCATATATCAATATTACTGTTAGACACTGATTCACGTAGTACCCGCATCATTTCTAAACCAGTGTAATCACGATAATAAACTACTCGATTAGCTGAAGCTCCTCCTGGCCGCCGAGTCAATAAATCACCAAATTCATTGACATCAAACTGCATCCCTTCTTTAATTAGCCAACGAATTACTTCTGGTGCTTCTTTGACCATAGCAGATACTAGTTCTTTATTTGCCTGAAAATGGCCAGCTTTTAAAGTATCATTATAGTGTGCTTGTAAAGTATCACCGGGTTCGATTGATGCTTGGATTCCACCTTCTGCCATTACAGTATTGCTATCACCAAGCCGTAATTTAGTTGTTAGAATTACTTTTGCCCCTTGTCTGGCCGCAGTCAATGCTGCCGCACAACCGGCCCCACCACCACCAATAACTAAAACATTAGTTTCAGTGATTGAAGTTCCAGCTAAATCAGCTTCATCAATCCGAGAGTCTGCTTGTAACATCTCAGCTAGTTTCCGATGACAAGGATCACCTTTATTAGCTCCAATTTTTAAACTGACGGTGGAGTCTTTATAATAGTCTGGATGATAGTCACGCAATAGTTCACTCATTTCTGGCAATGCGTGTTCTTTATCGTTCTGATAGAGTTTTAATGCTTCTTCGTAGGAAATGCCTTGCATAATTTTGTGAGCGTCAATAATGGTTTTTTAATATTTATATAGCAATTCTTAATGAACTTAAATATAAATATCAAATTCATAATTTGAATTGATATAATTCAATTGGGAAATGCTATTTTTAAATCAAAATAAATTTAGGTATGATTACTACTTATTTTGATACTATAAATCTATCATATTCATCACCAGCGGCAATTGCGTGAGTTTGTTCAATCATGTAACTATTATCTGGATGATTAAATTGTTCTACATAAAATTCTTGAGTCAATTCAGGTTGTTCACGAATATCAACTTTCCATAATAAATGCACTAAACCCAAGGTTGCTCCCATGGCTAAAAATGAGATATTTTTATCATTTATCTGAGGATACATCCGCCGATAGCCTATACCTTCGTAGGAATTATACACTCTTACAACAAATTTATCTTCAGCGACAATTTTTTCAATTCGATAAATCCCCCAACCTAATCCGTTGAGCATTGCTATCATACCGTGCAACCAATCTTCTTTTTTAGCACACATTGGTACGACCAAATCATACCATTCAGAACTTTCCATTATTCGTCCAAAGGTATTAAACGCACAAATATGGCCAGCTTGAATAAACATTTCCTTACTATCTTCTTCTGGAATCCCAGCTTCACATAATGCAAAATAACTTTCGTAACTAATACGATTGTAATAATCGGCAAAATGATTAGTTAATACCGCACCAAAGGCTTTAATTAAACCAGTCTCTGCATCACCACATAACGCCATCTTTCGCAGAGCTGTTATAATTTTAGCTTCATCAATATTAGTAGCAAAACTTTGGTCGATAGAAAATCGTTCTGGAATATTGGTTTCTAATTCAAATTCATAAATCAGATAATTTGCTACCGGTGGAAGTTCGTCACCTACTAAAAATTTATCAGCCTCAGCTCCTAATAATTTACATTCAGTTTCTCTCACAGTTTTATTTAATAACCCTTGCAGATAACCACTAGTAAAATAACAATTTATTTGTGGTTTACCGTGCATCATACATAAAACTTCACCATAATGAGAATGAGGTGTTATCCAAGTATTAGTATCTAATTGTTGCAATTTACCAAAACCACTAGCAGAAAATTCTTGAATTAAATCATCAATGGAATAGTCTTGTTGTTTTAATAAGTTTACCAGATTAGTAACAGAATCAGTCAATAAACGTTCAGGGTCATGTTTCTCGGTTCCTTGAATCATTAAAACCGCCATCTGTAAATAGGCATTATAAAAATTACAGTGAAAAACACGGTTCAAACCACCGATGATATTATGTCCAACAGTGGGAACGACCTTTTTGATCATATAAGTCCCTCTTGTGCTTTGGGTCCAGGTTTTAAAAAGCCCCGAATTTTATTAAAAAAACCCTTTTTTACTGGGGGATTATTTTGTTGGTTGGTATTTGGTTGCTCTTGTTCCACTGCAAGCATACGGATTTCATTAGCCATATCAACATTAAAATGTTGGGTAAAAACTTCTTTTAAAACAATTAATTGACTATCATTTAATTCAATTTGTTCGCCTTTGAAATTTACATATCCATTGGTTCTTAAGGCAAATAAAATACCAAGTTTACTAGAAATCAATGCGTTATCAATTTCTTCAAGTTGGGATTTTTTGCGGCTAGCATTTAGTGCATAAAATAACATGGTTGTGTTGATAATGTAATTCATAACTTACTCCAGTTAGTTCCCATTTAAATATAAAGTTCTTCTAAAATTATAGCATTAGGTTGTACAAATTTTTTACTCTAACATCAAGTATAATTTGACTATCCAAAAATTTCAATATATTCCATTCAAATAATTAAGAATTAAAATTCACTGCATTAAAAAAACATTCAAGTTATTTCTAAAATTTGTTCTTTCATTGTCAAGAGTGGGACTAATTCCGAGGTTGAATCTTGGCACTAGTAGCTGCACAGTTACATTTATATTAAAGCACTGTCATAAAATGAGTTTTTTAGACCTGACAGGTTTTCAAAACCTGTCAGGTCTGATCAAAATATTTTTAATTAAGTAAATGAGCTACCATATCCCGTTCTTGCTCAAGTTCTTGTTGATTCGCTAACATCCTAGTACGACTGAAATCATTAATTTCTAAGTCTTGTACAATAGAAAATTCGCCATCTTTAACAGTTACCGGAAACGAATAGATTAAACCCTCAGTAATACCATAATCACCATTACTCATAATAGCAGCACTAACCCATTCATCAGTTCCCATTACCCAGTCCCGCATATGAGAAATAATTGCATAAGCAGCAGACGCAGCACTAGATTTTCCTCTAGCTTTAATCACCATAGAACCACGTTGTTGTACTGTTGGAATAAAATCATCAAGAATCCAACTTGGTTTTACCATTGTTGTGGCCTTGACACCATTGATAATTGCGTGGGTTATATCTGGATATTGAATTGCTGAATGATTTCCCCAGATTGCAAGATTGTGAACACTATTAACGTCAACCCCAGTTTTAGCGGCTAACTGAGCTACTGCTCGATTATGATCCAGTCGAGTCATAGCCGAAAAGTTTTTATGGTTTAAATCTGGGGCGGAGTGCATAGCAATATAAGCATTAGTATTTGCTGGATTACCAACTACCAATATTTTTACATTATGATTAGCATGTGCATTTAAAGCTTGGCCTTGAGTTTTAAAAGTTGTAGCATTAGTTTTAAGTAGATCGCTTCTTTCCATGCCTGGGCCTCGTGGCATTGCCCCAACTAATAAAGCGTAATCAACATCAGTAAATGCAATATTGGCATCGTCAGTCATTACTATACCTTGTAATAATGGATAAGCACAATCATCAAGCTCCATTACTACTCCTTTTAAAGCTTCCATTGCACTTGGCATTTCTAGCAAATGTAAAATTACTGGTTGCTCAGGCCCTAGCATTTCACCAGCTGCGATACGAAATACTAAAGAATATGCAATTTGACCAGCTCCACCAGTTATGGCAATTCTTACAGGTGATTTTGTCATGTTTCGTTCCTAAAATTTATTGTAGTAAAAATATTTTACATGATTTTTTATAAATTTTCTTAACTTTATCACTTGACAAAATATAAATATTACAGTACAATTCTTTAGATATTCGGGGTATAGCGCAGCCTGGTAGCGCAACTGCTTTGGGAGCAGTGGGTCGGGAGTTCGAATCTCTCTACCCCGACCAATTTTATGCGTTCGTAGCTCATCTGGATAGAGCATCGGCCTTCTATGCACCAAATGGACCCATAATAGGAAACTGGAACTGTTATGGTGGATGATGCTATATCGGCGAACCCTGTAAAATGGCAACACCGAGGAAACCGATAGAATAGTGAAGGGACATTATGTAGGTAGCTATTCTTGTTTATTAAAACTAGGGATCCGTAGAGGCCATACGCATCATACCTGAGATGGTAAAGACATGGTCCAGACCACAAACAAGATTTTTCTTGGTAACGAAAGCTATAGTGGTATGAAGCCGAGGGTAGCAGGTTCGAGTCCTGCCGAGCGCAAACGTTTATGGTGAGCGTAGCTCAGTTTGGTAGAGTCCCGGATTGTGATTCCGGTAGTCGTGGGTTCGAGTCCCATCGTTCACCCAAATCTCTTTTCACTTCTAAATATCCTATCTGTAAGACTCATATCGTAATATAAATGGAAATACTGTTTTTATTGATTCCAATATCATTGCTATTAATAGGATTGATTGTTTGGGCTTTTTTATGGGCAATTAAATCGGGACAGTTTGATGATCTAGAAGGGCCAGCTCATAGCATATTAATGGATAATGACGACTTACAGTCTAAGATCAAATAATATCATATATCCAATTATTTTAATAAAAACTTTCTAATTTAAATATCTCCTTAGTCAATATTTATATACTTCAGTATCAATAACTTAAATTCTATATATTAGGTAATGTGAAGTAGAAACCACATCCTTTTCTAGTTTCCACTCCGACTTTACCACCTAATTTATCTATAATTTGTTTCACAATGGATAAACCTAGACCATGTCCTTCTAAATCACCGGTATGTAAACGGGTAAAAGGAGTAAATAATTCTGCATCTTCACTGATACCCTCACCATTATCAAGTATCCAAAATCGGATCATATCATCTTCTTGGGTAGAGCCTAATTCTAACCGAGGTGGTTTGCCACCATATTTCATCCCATTCGTCATATAATTTACCCAAATTTCCTCAATCCAAGGAGCATAACCTTTTGCTACTAACCAGTTATCAGGCAACACAATATCGGCTTGATATTCTTTAATCATATAAGATAAACGTTGAGTAACTTGATCAACAATATCTTGCATATTCAATGGCTTAATTGGTACATTAGTTTGCTTATTAACCCCAGCTAATAATAACAATGATTCAATAATATTGATCATTTTCTTACCAGCTTTATTTACCATATGTACAGTATCTATAATTTCTTCATCTGGACGACTATTGACACTACAATCTTCAGTTAAAATTTCGGAATAACCAACAATTGCATTCACAGGGTTTTTTAAATCATGGGCTACACTACGAGCAAAGGCATCCAGTTCTAAATTACTTTTTTCTAGTTCAATCGTACGTGTTTGTAATTGTTTTTTTAAGTTGGAAAATTTAAGCTGAGTATTTACCCGAGCTAAAACTTCTTCATGTTGAAATGGTTTGGTAATATAATCAGCGGCACCTAATTTAAAACCTTTAACTTTATCAAGGGTATCAGCTAATGCAGTCATGAAGATTATAGGTATTTCTTTGGTATTTTCATCAGCTTTTAAAATTTTACAGGTTTCAAAACCATCTATGCCCGGCATCATTATATCTAATAAAACTAAATCTGGTTGAGCATATTTAACTTTTTGGATAGCTCGTTTGCCGTCTTGAGCAACTAATACTTTAAAATCATTTGCTGTTAAAAAATCATATAATACACTAACGTTAGCTGGTGTATCGTCTACTATTAACAAAGTGCCTTGCATAGAATCATTCATATTTAGTGATTTTTACTAGTGTTAAATATTAAGGACAGCTGCCCACTATATTCCCCTTTGTGTTTGTCATCAACACATATTATATTACATATATTTTTCAGCTAATTCACATATTTGTTCTTCATCGAAATCTTTTGCTAACTGTCTTATTTTACTGCAAAAAATAGCTAATCTTTTATCTTCAGCTTCCAGTTTATCAGCTTCTGCAATAATACCGCTAATATCACCCATCATTGCTACATCAAATAATTTAGCTGCTTGGGTTGCTGATGGCCCTATATCAATTATTACTTCTTCTTCAGTAGATACAATTTCTATATCATCACTATCATCAGAAACTTCATACACCCAAGTCAAATTTAAATGAATTTGTAATTGTTCTAATAAAATATCGACTCGAATTGGTTTCGGTAAAAAACCATTACAACCAGCGGCTAAACTTTCTTGCTGATGAAAATCAAACACACTGGCAGAAGCAGCAATAATAGGAATATCTTTAAATTCACTATTGCGTAATTGACGAGTAAATTCAAATCCATCCATCACTGGCATAACCAGATCAGTTAATACTAGATCAACATCATTTAGATTCTCCAAACCTTCTTGACCATTTTCAGCCTCGATAATTTTAAAACCTAATGGAGTTAATAAATTTACTAAAACTGAACGATTTTCCCATTTATCATCAATAACTAACAGGTTTTTTTGTAAACCTTCAAAACTAACGATTACTGGTTGTTTTTCTCCATCAGATTTCATTAAGCTATTGACTTCGGGTAAATTTAACTCTAACCAAAAGGTACTTCCATGACCAAAAGTACTTTCTACATGCAATTCTCCACCCATCATTTCAACTAATTTTTTAGTGATAGAAAGCCCTAAACCAGTTCCTTCTGCACGATAATTTTGATCTCCAACCTGTTGAAATGGTAAAAATATTTTTTCTATCTCCTCATCCGAAATTCCAGTTCCAGTATCTTCAATTTGAAATCTAATATTACCATTGTGTTTGTCAACTTTTAGGGTAACTCCACCCTGTTCAGTAAATTTAATCGCATTGCCTAATAAGTTAATTAATACTTGTCGCAAACGTTTTTCATCGCCATGTATTCCGACTGGAAGAATAGACAATGGTTCATAGATAAAGGCAATATTTTTTTGTTCAGCCCGCATCTGAAATAATTCACTAATAGCTTGAATAAACTGCTCAAAATGAAAATCTACTGGAAATAATTCTATTTTACCAGCTTCAATTTTGGATAAATCTAAAACATCATTAATCAGTGTTAATAAATAATCACCACTGCGTTGAATAATAGAAATGCCTTCTTGTTGCTTATCGGTTAAAGTTTTGTCTCGAGCTAAAATTTGAGTGTAGCCTAAAATTCCATTTAGTGGTGTACGCAATTCGTGGCTCATATTAGCTAGAAAACTACTCTTAGCCTTATTAGCTGCTTCAGATTCAAGTTTAGCTTGTTCAGCTGTTTTTTTAGCTAATAGCAATTCTTCCTCTGCTTGAGTTCGTTCGGTAATATCCCTAGAAAAACCTAATATCGCAAAAATATTACCCTCATCATCATACAATGGAATTTTAATAGTATCAAAGATATGCAAACTACCATCAGCAAAAGTTAATGGAACATAATCATTATATACGGTTTTACCACTAAATGCTGTTTTATCATCAGTTCTAGTACCACGAATACCTCGTTTTACATCACCAAATATCTGTTCTTCAGGCAAACCAATTTCCGAATCATCTTTACCAATTATTTGCTCAGGAGTAATATTAATAGCTTTAGCAATACTTTTATTTGCCAATAGATAACGATAATCCGTATCTTTCATTAAAATTAAATCTGGAGTGGCATTAATAACCGTATTTAATAAATGTTCCGATTTTTTAACCTGTCTAATAGTTTTATTTAACTTAGCTTCTGCTTCTTTTTGGTCGGTAATATCAACATGAGTGCCAACTAATCGAATAGCTTTGCCTTGGTCATCCCATACTGCAAAACCCCGGGACAATATCCATACATAATAATCTTTTTTATGCCGCATCCGAAAATAAAGTTCATATTTAGCTATTTTCTTGGCAAGATAATCATTTATATCATCAAAAGTGGATTTTATATCATCAGGATGTAATAATTTATTAAATTCCTCAATATTATCCTCAATTTCATGATCAGCATAACCTAACATTTCCTTCCAGCGAGGAGAATAATATATTTCGTTAGTTTGTATATTCCAATCCCACAAACCATCTTTTGAACCTCGCATGGCTAATTCAAATCGTTCTTCACTTTTATTCAATGCATCATTAGTTGTTTCCAATTCAGCCATTTGCTCAGATAGCATATCTCCAACTTGATTAAAAACTATTGCTAATTCACTTATTTCATCACTATGAGAAGAAACTGGTACTTTAATATCAAAATCACCATGACCTAATTTTATTACAGCATCTTTTAAAGTAATAATGGGTTGAATAATCTTCTTTGCAAAGAAAATTAAACTTATGATGGCAAAAAATAATAAACATACTCCCCATGCAAATGCTTGATTTCGTAAGGTAGTAATAACATTAAAAGCATCATGAGTAGCATAATGCACTATTAAAGTCCACTGATTACCAGCAAAGTCTAAAAAACCTTTCTCTTCAGCTATTGTATAAAATTCTTGATTATCATTGGATAACTGGTCTAATTTTTTTAATTTGATAACTTTATGCAATAATTCTGTGCTGTTATTGGAATATAGTAACAAACCATCTTTACCAATTAGATCGATCATAATATTTTCATCATCAGCAAAATGATCTAAAATATAAATCCTTTCTAACGGCATATGTGCCACCACTGCTCCAATAACTTTACCTGCTTCATTTAATACTGGTGATGCAATAAATAATATAACTCTTTGTAATTCTTCTTCAAAATGGATATCAGAACCAACACTAATAGTTCCTTTCCCAAACACATCTTGTACCCAACGAGAATCATGAGCTTTTTTACCAATATATAAACCAGTAGTATCAGCAATTTTAATTTTATTAGCATCATAAAATGATATAGACATATAAACTTTATAAGCATTACGATAAGTTAATAAGCGTCGAGTTAACTCTAATTGACTGATATTTGGATCACTAAATACAGAATCACTAGCTAACACTTGAATATCTGCAGATCGTTCAAATAGCATTCGATCAATTTTATCTATAAAGTTATTAGCTCGTTCTTGTAAATGTTTTTTTATTTGTTTTTCAGTAGTTTGGTAACCAGAATAAAATAAAAATGAAAATATTGGAATCATGATTCCAAGCGTAAAAATTAAGTATAATAGAGTTAATTTAGTAGAAAATTTCATATTTTATAATTTTAAGTGACTATAAATATTAGTCATGGAGTCAAAGATTTATCTTACAATCAAAATTTGGACTCCAAAATATATTTACTGAACAGCTTGCACGAACTTACCATTGATAATATTTTTTAAATTTGGCAATCGGGGTAATTGACCTTTTTCAAAGTAAAAATTAGTTACTTGCTGACCAACATCAAATAAAGTTCCATCAAATTTTAAAGCAGAAATTTGTTCTGATAAATCAGGATGATATATACCTTTAATACCAATTTCCATTTCAGATTTTGATATATTAGAGGCTTGTGCCATAATCGCTAACGCTTTGTCAGGTTGGTTATATAAGAAATCTCTAGCTTCTGACATGGCATTTACAATTCCTTGAATGTCTTGAGAACGCTTCTTAATTACCGTGGTTTTAAAAGCTAATACATCAGTAATAACACCGGGCATATCACCAGCTTTAGCTAATATTTTATAGCCTTTTTTAGTAGCCTGAATTTGAGTTGGCCCAAAAATATGTCCAGCATCCACTTCACCACTTTCTAATGCTGTCAAAATTTCAGGAATTGATAAGTTGACTCCTTTAAATTCACCCTCTTTAATATCTGCATGTTCTAATAATTTAACTACAAACAAATGAGAAAAAGTATTAATCCCCTCAAATGCAATTGTTTTACCTTTTAAATCCTGCAAACTAGTTAATTCAGGTTGACCAAAAATCACATCTCCAGTGTTAGAATAATCTGCAATATAAACAATTTGAGTTGGAAGTCCTTCTGTATTAAGAATTAGAATATTAGGTAATACACTAAACAATCCATCTAACTGTCTTTTTCTATATATTTGATCTACTTCATTTAAAGATGGTTTTAAAACTAAATCTACTTCTACACCATATTTTGCAAACAATTTTTGCTCTTGAGCTATAAAAGCATGTACAAATCCAAACCAAGAATCAATCCCAATTTTAATTGGTGGTTCAGATGGCTCTTGAACACAGCTGGTAATTAAAAAGACTATTAAAATAAGACGTAACATTTTCATTCCTTTTTGAAATATTATATAAGTATTGTTAATATTAACTTTTGTACAGGATAAAAGATATAAACCATTAATTTTAAACGATTTAATGCAGGATGGGTAAAACAAAGTAAGAAAAAGATATTAAAATTAAGAAAACATATTACAAAAGGTAGAGAATAATAGCAATAATAATATTATAAAATAAAAAAGAATTAACATTGCAAATAACAATGAAATATGATGGACAATTTAGTAACGGAAAAAGCATTAATTCGATATGGAGCAGTAAATATAAAAAGAAATGTATATCAAACTTTAAAATCTTTAGTGCAATCTGAAGGATGTTGTCAACAATTTTGGGATAAAATTCAACATATATGGTACTCAATTTTGTAAGTAGTACATTCTATTGAATTTAGAACCCTAATGCTGGGTTTCGTTATCACTCTACCCATCCTACGAGTTTTTTGTCCTATACAGAGAATATTAACTTGAATTTGATGTAAAAATTAACTTAATATTGTTTCCAAGTTTTATATTAGACAACTTTCCTAAATAAAAATATATAAATGTATGATGTAATGAACAAAAGGAATTGCATCAAGATGTAATTCGTAAACTCATTACATCCTACATAAAGTCAGTAATTAACTGTATAACTTTGGTCAATTTCATATCGATAATACAATCATACTTAGCTATAATTACTTTCGTTATTTAGGAAACGCTATCTATCATATTGCTGGTATATATCGTCAAATTTATGGTCGGTTGTATGAAGATGATGTAGTTGCTATAATGTAAGTTCATAAGTATAAGCTCACAAACTTGTTTCTGCAATGCCTATGATATAAAATGGAATAGTTGAATATGAATTGATACCATTGTCATTTTTTTCCACTTTCTTTTTTGTTTGACCAATAGTAATATTTTTAATATTTAGGTTCTTTGTACAGGACAAAAATAACGAAACTCATCAATTTATGAATTATTATCAAAATCTTGCTGGATTTCACTTTGTTCTACCCAGTCTATATTTAACTGTTATAAATCAATGTGTTATATTTTTTATACTGTACAAAGAAAAATTATCATTAATAACAAAGGAAAAATAATAATGAAGCCAAGATTTTTAGTAACAGTATTATCATTTTTTATGGTAAGTAATTACTGTTATTCGCAAAATGTACCATTTGATTCTGATAAATGGGAAATTAGTAGTAAAGGAAGCAAAGTAGAAACTTATTTGGGCAAGGAAAGTATTCTTTTACAACAAGGTTTGGCTATTGTCAAAGACGCTCAATTAATGAATGGAACTATTGAATACGATGTTGCTTTTAGTAATGAAATAGGCTTTATGGGTGTGGTGTGGCGGTCACAAGAGTTAGACAATCACGAACATTTTTATATGCGTTCACATCAGTCTGGTAATCCTGATTCCATTCAGTATGCTCCAATTTTTAATGGTTTATCAGCTTGGCAACTCTATTATGAAGAAGGATATTCTGCAGCAGTTAAACATTCATTTGACAAATGGATACATGTTAAATTAATTGTATCTGGAAAACAGGCTGAAGTGTATATTGATGATATGGAAAGTCCTGCTTTATCCATCCATGATCTAAAACATGAAGTACAAAAAGGTAAAATTGGAATAATTGTTGGCCCTGGAGCCCCTGCTCATTTTGCTAATTTTAGTTATACTGCTGAAAGCAATCTATCATTAAAAGATAAATTTGAGAAACCTGAAGTTCCAACTGGTTCTATCATGTCGTGGTCAGTTTCAAATAATTTTGATGAAAAATCATTAAAAAATGACTATCTTACTGATACTGATAAGCAAAACTTAACTTGGAAACAAATTGCTGCGGATTATTCTGGTATCACAAATTTAGCCAAAGTTCAAACCCGTAAAAAAGAAAAAAACTCTGCTTTTGTAAAGGTAACTATTGTTTCTGAGTCGGATCAAGTTAAGCCACTTAAATTCGGATTTAGTGATCGGGCTAAAGTGTATCTCAACGACCAGTTAATTTATAGTGGAGATAATACCTTTCGTTCCAGAGATTATAGATTTTTAGGAACAATTGGTTATTTTGATGAATTATATTTACCGTTAAAAAAAGGCAACAATGAGCTTTGGATAGCTGTTTCAGAAAGTTTTGGTGGGTGGGGAATTCAAGCTAAATTTAAAGATATGGTAGGAATTTCAGTTAAATAATTTCTTTAAAATAATAGACATCGTTTCCTAAATAACGCAAATAATATAGCTAAGTATGATTGTATTAACTGACTTTATGTAGGATGTAATGAGTTTACGAATTACATCTTTCGAGTCGCATTAACACGATTGATGCAATTCACTTCGTTCATTGCATCCTACATTTATATATCCTTATTT
>DAOUSR010000140.1 GCA_030627125.1 Thioploca sp. | reverse complement strand
CTTCATCCAGGTTTTGTTCAGCCATTTGACATTGCTCCTGTTTGGGAAAGAATTACAAATTCGGTTTTACTTGTGCCTGGCTGGTTCAAAAAACCAGAAAGAGGCTTCTCCGTAGGTTCGCTTGTCTATCAGCATAATGTTTGAGAAACTGGCTGGCAGATCAACGTCATATCTATCTTCGACAACCAGTAGACCATTCGGCGCCAGAAGTCTACTTCTGTTTAGCAGATTGAGTGTGGTAAGGGAAAGGTTTTTTGAGTATGGCGGGTCAGCAAAAATCAGGTCGAACTTAGAACGTGACTGTTCAGGGAAGTGAGCTAAGGGTAAACTGTGAGATAAATCATGCTTAATTACACGTATCTCACAACTACCTGAATATCCTGTATGACATAACAGGATATTTTTCTTCAATATTTTCAGGGCAGCAGCATTGTTTTCTACGAAGATTACGCAACCGGCATTTCTGCTGAAGGCCTCCAACCCTATCGCTCCTGTCCAAGACATGCAGGTGTCCGTGGAAACAATCAGTACAGCTCAGAGTCGAATGACAATTGAGGTACCTAAAGAATATATTGAACCCAAAGTCAAAAAGCACCTTAAATCATTAGCAAAAAGCACTAAAATTAATGGTTTTAGACCCGGTAAAGCTCCTCTCAAAATTATTGAGCAAAGATATGGTTCTAAAATACGCCAAGACGTATTCAGCGAAGTTTTAAAATCAAGCCTTGATGAAGCTATTGTGCAAGAAAAGTTGCAAGTTGTGGGCGAACCAGTCTTTAATAAGCTTAATAGCGATATTGAAACAATTGAACAAGGATTGTCTTATACTGTTACGCTTGAAACTTATCCCCAAATAACAACATTAAATACAGATAAGTTGCCAGTTGAAAAACTCATTGTAGAAGAAATAACTGAATCTAATGTTGATACAATGTTGGATAAATTACGTCAACAACAAAGAACTTGGCAGGACGTAGAACGAGCAGCAAAAATGGATGATCAAGTAGTAATTGATTTTATTGGTACGATTAATGGTCAAGCTTTTAATGATAATGAAGTTAAAAAAATACCAGTAATATTAGGTCAAAGTAACTTACCTTTGCCTGGTATTGAAGAACAGTTATTAGGAACTAGTGCAGGTGATAATCGCAACTTTGATGTAAACTTCCCGCAGGAACATAATAATAAGGAAATTGCTGGGCAAAAAGTAAATTTTGTTATAAACGTATTAAGTGTTGCAGAACCAAAATTACCAGAGATAGATGCTAATTTTATTAAAGCTCTTGGAATAGATGATGGTAGCATTGAAAAATTACGGGAAGATGCACGACAAAATATGCAAGGTGAGTTGGAACGTGGGTTACAAATGCAAGCTAAATTGCAAGTTCTTGATGCTTTATTGCAAGCTAATCCTATCGAAGCACCTATGTCATTAGTTAATCAAGAAGCTGAACATTTATTAAAAGTACGTAAACAGGAATTTAAAATCCCTAGTTTAAATATCAATATGTTCAAAGAAGAAGCTACTAAACGGGTTAAAATCGGAATTTTAGTCAATGAATTAGTTAAAATTAACAATATCCAAGTTTCTCAAGAAAAAGTTGCACAAGCAATTCAAAAAATAGCCTCAACTTTTGACGAACCTGAGCAAATAATAAAGCAATATTATGATCATCCACAATATCTGCAACAAATAGAATCTATGATATTGGAAGAACAAGTAGTAAATTGGTTATTAGAAAAAGCAGAAATAACAGAAAAATATACCGATTTTTATACTGCGGTCTCTGAAAACCAAGGTTCTGCCAATTAAATGAATATCAATTCTAATTTGGATGTTTTAGCTACTGGCGGATTAGTACCAATGGTGGTTGAGCAAACAGCTCGTGGTGAAAGGTCTTATGACATTTATTCTCGCTTACTTAAAGAACGGGTAGTTTTTTTAGTAGGTGAGGTAGCAGACCATATGGCTAATTTAGTTGTGGCTCAGTTGCTATTTTTAGAATCGGAAAATCCAGAAAAAGATATACATTTATATATTAATTCTCCTGGTGGTTCTGTTAGTGCTGGGTTAGCAGTTTATGATACAATGCAATTTATCAAACCAGACGTTAGCACATTATGTATAGGTCAAGCCGCTAGTATGGGGGCTTTGTTATTAACTGGTGGTGCTAAAGATAAACGGCATTGTTTGCCTCATTCTCGTATGATGATTCATCAGCCATTAGGCGGATTTCGTGGCCAAGCAACAGATATTGATATTCATGCTCGAGAAATTTTAAAAGTACGTGAACGACTAAATGAGATTTTGGCTAAACATACTGGTCAAGCTATAGAAAAGATTCAAGCAGATACTGAGCGAGATAATTTTATGGCGGCTGATGACGCAGTAAAATATGGTTTGATTGATACAGTTATGTCAACTAGAGAATAATATAGATGGCTAAGAAAAGTATTGATAATAAAATACCCCATTGTTCGTTTTGTGGCAAAAGCCAAGATGAGGTGGATAAACTGATTGCCGGGCCAGGACCATCTTTATTTATTTGTGGTGATTGTGTTGAATCATGTAATGATATTATCAAGCAAGACCAATCTGGTTCTCCTACTTCTCAGGCTAAACTACCAACTCCGAAAGAAATTAACCAACATCTAAACGAGTATGTTATAGGCCAAGAATACTCTAAAAAAATATTATCTGTTGCAGTTTATAACCACTATAAGCGCTTAGAAAGCAATGCCAAGAATGAAGTAGAAATTTCCAAAAGTAATGTTTTATTAATAGGCCCAACTGGTTGTGGTAAAACATTATTAGCTGAGACTTTGGCCAAATTTTTACAAGTGCCTTTTGCAATGGCTGATGCTACTACCTTGACTGAGGCCGGTTATGTTGGTGAAGATGTTGAACATATTATCCAAAAATTATTACAGACTTGTGATAATGATGTAAAAAAAGCTCAAACAGCTATTATTTATATAGATGAAATTGATAAGATTTCACGGCGATCTGAAAATCAATCAATTACCCGAGATGTTTCTGGTGAAGGCGTGCAACAGGCTTTACTAAAATTAATTGAAGGTACAGTTGCTTCAGTACCTCCTCAAGGTGGTCGCAAACATCCCAAACAAGAATTTATCTCAATTGATACAACTAATATTTTATTTATTTGTGGTGGTGCTTTTGCCGGTTTAGAAAAAGTAATTCAAGCTCGAACTGATGAAGGTGGAATGGGGTTCGCCGCTGAAGTTACAACTAAAGATAATAAACGTATAAATCAGCTATTAGCTGAGCTTGAGCCGGACGACTTAGTTAAATATGGTTTAATTCCAGAGTTAATTGGACGATTGCCAGTTGTGTCTTCGCTTGAAGAACTAAATGAAGAACAATTAGTACAAATACTTACTGAACCAAAAAATGCTTTAACTAAGCAGTATACTTATTTATTTGATATGGAAGGAGCTAAATTAGAATTTAGTTTAGAAGCTCTAAAAGCAATAGCTCATAAAGCTATTAAGCGTAATATTGGTGCTAGAGGACTGCGTTCAATTATGGAATCAGTATTGTTAGATATTATGTATGAGTTACCTTCTATGGATGGGGTTGAAAAAGTTATTATTAATGAAGATGTTATTGCTGGAAATAGTAAACCATTAATTGAATATGATTATGTGGAAAAACAATTATCTTCGGTGAATTTGTAATATGTCTAATCAAGAAAAATTAATTTTACCAACATTACCTCTAAGAGATGTGGTGGTTTATCCAAACATGGTTATCCCATTATTTGTGGGACGAGAAAATTCGGTTTATGCTTTAGAAAAAGCTTTGGCTGGAGATAAACAAATTGTATTAGTAGCTCAAAAAAATGCCTCCAAAGATGAACCTGATATAAATGACATTTATCTAATTGGTACGCTTGCTACAATTTTACAGTTATTGAAGTTACCTGATGGTACTATAAAAGTATTAGTAGAAGGTAAAAAAAGAGTTGAGATAATTGATTTTAAAGCTGTAGACAATGTTTCATCCATAATCCCATTAGCTACTACTATGGGTGATGAAAAAGAAATTGCAGTATTATCACGCTCCATCGTAACTCGTTTCGAACAATACATAAAACTAAATAAAAAAATTCCACTAGAGATTCTTAATTCTCTGTCTAGTATTTCCAACCCCGGTCGTTTAGCTGATACTGTTGCTGCTCATATGGCAATTAAGATTGAGGAAAAGCAGGCTATATTGGAAATGACTGAGGTGCAAAAACGCCTAGAACATTTGGTAACTTTGATTGAATCTGAAATTGACTTATTTCAAGTTGAAAAACAAATTCAGAAACGAGTCAAAGGTCAGATGGAGAAAAACCAGCGAGAATACTATCTCAATGAACAAATGAAAGCGATTCAAAAAGAATTAGGAGAAATTGATGATATTCCTAATGAATTTGATGAAATGGCTAAAAAAATTGAAATGGCTGGGATGCACAAGGAAGCTAAAGATAAAGTAACTGCCGAATTTAATAAGCTAAAAATGATGTCGCCAATGTCTGCAGAAGCAACTGTAGTACGTAATTATATTGATATAATGCTTGCGGTACCATGGAAAAAACAAACTAAGATTAACCGTGATATTGCCAAAGCGGAAAAAATTCTAGCTGATGACCATTATGGATTAGAAAAAGTCAAAGAACGTATTTTAGAATACTTAGCGGTACAACAACGAGTCAAAAAACTAAAAGGCCCAATCTTATGTTTAGTAGGTCCTCCAGGAGTTGGTAAAACCTCACTAGGACGTTCTATTGCTAGATCAACTAGCCGTAAATTTGCCCGTATGTCGTTAGGTGGAGTAAGAGACGAGGCCGAGATTCGTGGACATCGGCGTACTTATATAGGTTCACTACCAGGTAAGATTATTTATAATTTATCTAAAATTGAAACACGTAATCCGTTGTTTTTATTAGATGAAGTTGATAAAATGTCAACCGATTTTCGTGGTGATCCAGCTTCTGCTTTGTTAGAAGTGCTTGATCCAGAACAAAATAATACTTTTAACGATCATTATTTAGAAGTAGATTATGATTTATCAAATGTAATGTTTATCGCAACCGCTAATAGTTTGAATATTCCTTCAGCCTTATTGGATCGAATGGAAGTTATTCATATATCTGGTTATACTGAACAAGAAAAACTCAATATTGCCAAGGGTTATTTGATTCACAAGCAAATTGAGAATCATGGTCTTAAAGAAACTGAGATAAAAATTAATGACGAGGTTATTTATGATATTATTCGTTATTATACCCGTGAAGCTGGAGTAAGAAATTTAGATCGTGAACTTGCCAAAATTTGTCGTAAGGTAGTTAAAGAAATTTTATTAAAATCTAGTAAAACCAAAAAGAAAATAATTAGTTCGACAAATATTGGGAAATATTTAGGAGTACAACGCTATCGTTATGGGCGTGCTGAAGAATTGGATCGGATTGGTCAAGTTACTGGGTTAGCATGGACTGAAGTAGGTGGAGATTTACTTACTATTGAAGCTGTTATAATGTCTGGTAAAGGAAAATTGTCATATACTGGACAACTAGGAGATATTATGCAAGAATCTATTCAGGCTGCTATGAGTGTAGTTAGGACTCGTTCGGTTAGCTTAGGAATAGATGAAGATTTTTATCAAAAATATGATCTGCATATCCATGTTCCAGAAGGAGCTACTCCTAAGGATGGCCCTAGTGCTGGGGTTGGAATGTGTGCTGCCATGGTTTCAGCTTTGGCTAATATTCCAGTATGTTCTGATGTAGCAATGACTGGGGAAATTACCTTGCGTGGCGAGATATTACCAATCGGTGGCTTGAAAGAAAAATTATTAGCTGCTTTGAGAGGTGGAATACGTACCGTGTTAATACCTAGTGACAATTTGCGGGACATGGAGGAAATACCAGATAATATTAAGAAAAATTTGATTATAAAACCGGTTCAATGGATAGAAGAAGTTTTAAGCATTGCTCTACAACGGATGCCAATACCACAAGACCTTATTGAAATTGATAAATCTAAATCCAAAGATATTGAAATGGATGAAAATATACAGACTCATTGACATGTATAAAAATATATGTTGCTGATTATTTAATTAAAAACTTTTTATATATAAATTTTAACTTACCTTCTTAACGGGGAAAAAATGAATAAATCAGAATTAATTGCAGCAGTTTCAGATAACGCAGATATTCCAAAGACTACTGTTTCAAAAGCAGTTGATGCTATGATGGATGCTATTAAAGATGCTCTTAGTGATGGAGATACAGTAACTTTAATAGGATTTGGTACTTTTTCAGTACGTGATCGAGCTGCAAGAGTAGGTAGAAACCCACGTACTGGTGAACGTCTTGATATTAAAGCAACTAAAGTTCCAGTGTTTAAACCTGGTAAATCTATGAAGGATGCTGTTAATTAAATTATTGATTTTTAAAGTATTTTGCATAAATCATTGATAATTTATTTATTATTTCTTGACTTTTATAAGTAATAATAGTATCATATATTGAGTTAGTAATTAGGCTTTAATGACCTAACATTTAATTACTGGACAACGAATTTGGGTGTTTAGCTCAGCTGGGAGAGCGTCGCCCTTACAAGGCGAATGTCGGGGGTTCAAGTCCCTCAACACCCATTAGATTTCAAATTGATTAATAATCAAGTAAAAAGGTTATAGTATATTTTTTGAATTTATTAAGGAGCAGTAGCTCAGTTTGGTTAGAGTATCGGCCTGTCACGCCGAGGGTCGCGGGTTCGAGTCCCGTCTGCTCCGCCACGAATTATATAATAAGCGTATCTAAATAAGGATGCGCTTTTTTTTTATTTAAAATTTGGTGAAATTATGCTACAAAATATTCGTGACAATTCTCAAGGCTGTCTGTCTTGGGTTATAGTTGGACTTATTTCGCTAACATTTGCTGTTTGGGGAGTCGGCGAATTTGGTTTATCAAATAACGAAAGAATAATAGCAGAAGTTAATGATGTCGAAATACCAGAAAGAGCTTTTATTGAACAAGTCAACCAACAAAAAAATCGATTACGGACTATGTTCAAAAATCAAGACATGGACTTATCATTTATGCAAGAGCAGATTCGCACGAATACGTTACGGCAAATGATAGATGAAGAATTATTAATTCAGTCAGCTAGCAATTCTGGTATGCGCATAAGTAATGGTCTATTAGCCGCTCGTATTCATAGTTTTGAAGCTTTCAAAAGTGATGGTAAGTTTTCTCAAACTCAATATGAGCAAATTTTACAACGTCAAGGTTTGAATCCAATTAGTTTTGAAATGGATATGCGTCGGTCTTTGTTAGCCGAGCAAATTAGACAAGGAATAACTCGTTCTGCATTAGTGACAGAAAGCGAAAGACGTATAATTTTAGAAAATCAACAACGTTTAATTAGCTATATCATTGTTCCAACTAGTCGTTTTGCTGATGCAATTACTATCAGTGATGAAGAAGTAGGAACTTATTATAAAGAACATGCGGTTCAATATATGACTCCAGAGAAAGTTAGTATTGAATATGTTGAATTATCTGCTAAAGATATTGTGTTAGAAGAAGGTTTAGATGAAGATTCGCTAAAACAATCTTATCAAGATCGTAAAGATTTATTTACTACTCCAGCTAAATGGCAAATCAGCCATATTTTACTTGAAGTTGCTACAGATACTAGCCTAACTGATACGGAATTGGTAGCAGATAAAGCCCGTGAGGTATTATCAAAAGTAAAAACAAGTGAAAAACCTTTTGCAGAATTAGCTAAACAGTTTTCTGATGAAATCGGTAGCAAGAATAAAGGTGGGTCTTTAGGTTGGCTTGCTTCTGGTGATATGGTAAAACCCTTTAAAGATGCAGTGAAAACCATGCAAGTCGGGGATATTAGTGAATTAGTTAAAAGTAGATTTGGGTTTCATATAATTAAGTTAGACGATTATAATCCAGAGATAATACAAGATTTTGCTGAAGTACGGGAAAAAATAGAACAAGATTTACGCAAAGAATTATCTGAATCAGAGTTTTATACTCAGGCAGAACGTTTTAGTAATCTAGCGTTTGAAAATCCAAATAGTTTAGATACACTGACAGAAACTTTAGGGTTAACCAGTAAAACTACAGAATTATTTGCTCGTGATGATAATCACCCTCAAGATTCAGTTTTATCTAATCAAAAAGTTATAACAGCTGCTTTTGGTGATGCTGTATTAAAAGATGATTTTAATAGTGAAGTTATTGATATTGGTGAACAGCATGCAGTGGTGTTACGGGTTAAAAACCATGAATTGGCTAAAGCTAAGCCCATTGAGGAAGTTAAAAAAGACATAGTAGCAACTTTAACTCAAGATAAAACTAAAGCTGAAGTTGAAAGTTTGGGAGAAAGTTTGTTAGAACAGGTTAAACAGGGTACAGTTCCGGTGATACAGGATTTAGCGTGGTCTACATCTCAATTGGTAACACGAAAAGATAATACTGTTGTACCAGCAATATTACAAGAAGCCTTTAAAATGGGGCATCCTGCCAATGATAAAGCTATTTATCAAAGTTTAGAGTTGGATAATGGTGATTATGCTTTGATTGCAGTTTTGGCTATAAAAGCTGGTGAAAAGGTTGAAGATACAAAAAAATCTCAGTATCAACAAGCATTGGGTGATAGTGAGTTTAATCAATTGGTATCTGGATTGAAGCTTGATGCTGAAATTAAGGATAACTCTAAAAAATTAGCTGATGATAGTTAATTAGTAATTGCTCAGTCCCCTTCAATTAAGAAAAAAAAGATTTTAAAGGAGAGAGAACGTTATTGATGGATTGAAAAGCAGATAAACCTTGACGTTTACCTGTATTGACAACAGAACGAACATTTGCAAACAAATCTCTGCCCCATT
>DAOUSR010000177.1 GCA_030627125.1 Thioploca sp. | reverse complement strand
TTGATAACTGTGCTAAGAATACACCCTTAGAAATTAGCAAAGGAGTTGATTCCCAAGGTTGTCCTATAGATACTGATAAGGATAAAATATCTGATTATAGAGACAGATGCCCAAATACCCGATTAGACGTTGTAGCTGGCAAAAATGGTTGTGTTATTATTGAGGTTGAAAAACATATAAAACATGGAGATGAAAGTTTCTTTTATAATTCGGCGGTTTTAACAGAACAGGCCAAGTTAGAACTCAATGAAATCATCAAGACAATAGATAATAATTTTTTGCAGAAAATAAGAATCATCGCTCATACAGACGATATAGGTTCAGCATCATTTAATTATTCTCTTTCTGTAGAACGGGCGAATAATGTTGCTCAATATTTGATTGCTAATAAGATTATTAGTAAGAAAATACATACGCTAGGAAAAGGTAAAACGGAGCCTTTAGTACCTAATGATACCGAAGAAAATCGCTATAAAAATCGTAGGTTTGAATTGATTATTAGTAGATTTAAACGGAAAATTCCATAAATTTTAATAATTGGTTGATAAAATGCACTATAAAATATTAGCAATTACTATCGTATTAAGTTTTTTTATCGGTTTACTTGGTGCAAATCGCAAGTGGGGATTTTGGGGATATTTTTTTAGTTCTATTTTATTAACACCAATAATTGGTATATTGTTAATATTTGCATCAGATAAACGAAAAACTTGATATAAAATTCCCTGACATTAAGTTGGATATTATGCCCAATCTATAAGCTTGAAATCAAACCTACAATTAGCAATTTATACTGGCTTGGCTTCAGTCTTACACTGATATTGACCTTTCATAACCACGTATATTAATCTGAATGGACGAATATCAATTATTTAAACATAAAATTATTAATACGGTTCAATCTTGGTTATTAGTAATTGCGATGATGATAACCCTAGGTTTGTTAGGTTGGTTACTTGGAGGAATTACGTTTGCTGTATATGCTATTTTGCTGGTAATCATTATCTATCTGTTTGGCCATAAAATATCCCCATATCTAATTTTAAAGATGTATCGGGCTAAAAAAATCACCTATTATCAAGCTCCTAACCTACATAAAGCATTGTTATTGCTTACTAAACTATCTAATCTACCGAACATTCCAAAACTATATTATGTGCCAAGTGATATGATGAATGCCTTTACCGTTGGAACTGAAAAAGACGCTGTTATTGCTTTATCTGATGGTCTGTTACGTCGTTTATCCCAACAAGAAATCACTGCAATATTAGCTCATGAAGTTAGTCATATTGTGAATGGAGATATAAAACTCATGAGATTTGCTGATTTTACCAATCATATCACTAATACTTTATCTATTGTTGGTCAAATTTTACTATTCATAAATTTACCATTATATTTATTTGGAACCGATACTATTAGTTGGTTGTTGATTTTTATATTAATTTTTGCTCCAATTGTTACTAGTTTATTGCAATTAGCATTATCACGTACTCGTGAATATGATGCAGATTTTGGAGCTGCTCAACTATTAGGCGATCCAACAATTTTAGCAGTTGCACTAACTAAATTAGGTAGTTATCAAAGCAAAATTTTAGCTCAATTAGCTTTACCTGGTCACTATTCTCCAGAACCATCTTTATTACGCACTCATCCATCAATCAAAAATCGAGTGAAAAGATTACTTGAACTAAGAAAATATTACAATTTAAAAGATTCTATTTTGAAAAACTTACCACCAGATAAACCATCGTTAATATCGTTGGTACCAATTCAACCGCATTGGCATATCAGTGGAGTACGCTTCTAAATTTAACCTTAAGGTAGTTCTCAGTTAGGACTGCAAACTTTATAGTTTACTAGTACTCTAAAAAATTTCATAATATTCACGGAACATCCATGTTCCTTAGAACTATTCAATTCTTAGCGAAACAGTTTATGTGGATTAGCTGGTAAGGTATTGTTAATTTGGATAGTTATAAATATTATGCCACGCCAGTAGTTACAGAACGAAATACTTCATCCAATCGTCCTCTATCAACTTGTAATTCTTCTACTTTCCACTGTTTTTTACGTGCTTGTTGGCTAATCTCTCCAACTATAGATTGATTCTCTTTCGGAAATACTTGATAGCTTAAAAAAGAACCAGTTTCAGCCATAGTCTCTAATTTATGTACATTTGGCAATTTCAATAAAGATTGACGAATACTATCTGCTTGATTTACCTCTGCTTGCAAAGAAATCGTGACGGAATTGTAATATTTAGATTTAGCTTCTAAATCAGTTGGAGTACCATCAGCTAAAATTTTGCCGTCAGCAATGATAATCGCACGACTACAAACTGCATGAACTTCTTCCAAAATATGGGTAGATAAAATTATAATCTTCTCTTGAGCCATATTTCTGATCAAACTACGCACTTCATGCTTTTGATTAGGATCGAGTCCATCAGTAGGTTCATCTAAAATCAATACTTCTGGATCATGCAATATAGCTTGTGCTAACCCAACTCGACGTTTAAACCCCTTGGAAAGAGTTTCAATTGGTTGATGCAATACCGTTTCTAAATTAACACGAGTTACTGTATCAGCGATTTTATTGCGTTTTTCTTTGCCACTTAAGCCTCGTATTTGAGCTACAAAATCCAGAAAACTAGCTGGAGTCATATCGGGATAAGCTGGAGCCCCTTCTGGTAAATAGCCAATTCGTTGTTTTACCGCAAGTGGATTTTGTACAATATCATAACCATCTACCGTTACCGTACCGCTGGTAGGAGATAAAAAACCAGTAATCATTTTCATGGTGGTTGATTTTCCAGCTCCATTTGGCCCTAAAAATCCTAATACTTCACCTTTTTTAACTTGAAATGATATATTGTCTACCGCAGTTAATGAGTCGAATTGTTTACACAAATTCTTTATTTCAATAATTGTATCCATAGCATTTAATGTTCTCCTAGAAATTTTAATTTTCAATAATTTGGAAATTGGGTTAAAATCTTTAAACTTAAGATTACTAAGGATTAATTATATAAGTTCAAGCTATAAAACGCAAATATTATAAATATTTTTTAGTTCCGTGCTTGACATTATTTAATTTGTGCCTTAAAATAATTGAATCAACTAGCCCAGATAGCTCAGTCGGTAGAGCAAAGGACTGAAAATCCTTGTGTCAGTGGTTCGATTCCACTTCTGGGCACCATCTCAAACCATACCTAAAAAATTTCTAGTAATAAACACCCTTCTATCAAGATAATGTTGTGGATATTTACTTTCTTATTATAAGTCAATAGTTCGGATATTTTATGTAACTAATTGTTATTAAAATATTTTTACAATAAAATACTTTAATTTTAATAAGTTAATTTTTCACTTGAATCTATCTCCGACCTACACTTTATCTTAATCTTTTGCTCTTAATTTTTTTAGTACATAAATATAAAAATGTTACTATATACTCGTTTTCGCTAAATTTATAGATAATTTAAAGCTATTTAAAATCAGGTAAATATCTGTTATAATATGATTTTCACTCTACTAATAAAAATTTACACTACATGAAAATATATAACAAAGGTTTCACTCTTATAGAAATAATGGTTGTGGTAGTAATCTTAGGAATTTTAGCAGCTTTAGTTGTACCCAAAATTATGAGTAATCCAGACAAAGCTCGTTTGGTAAAAGTTGAACAAGATATTCGTACTATAGAAACCTCACTAAAATTATACAAACTAGATAATTATATCTATCCTACTACTGATCAAGGTTTAGAAGCACTGATAAATAAAACTAATATTCCACCCGAACCTAGACAATGGAAACAAGGCGGTTATTTAAATAGCACTCCAATTGATCCTTGGGGATTTGCCTATAATTACCTTAGTCCTGGTGTACACGGAGAATTTGATATTTACTCATTTGGTGCTGATGGACAACCAGATGGTGCTGATGTAAATGCTGATATTGGGAATTGGCAATTGAAGTAATTTAAGATGTTTCAATAATTTATAAAAACATACTTGAAAATTTGGTAGGGCGGTATCTCAAATCAGTGAATTCTATAACCTTGAACCATTATGGTCCACGGTGGAACTTCGGAGAAACATTTTAGGCTTCCTACTGACTAGTAAACTAGGTAGGCTTGCACACAACATTTGCTACCTCGGTTCCTATAAATATAGATTAGGTTCAAAAGTTTTGATTCACCAAAATGAAATACCATTAAGATAGGTTCACATTCTAACCTGAAATCTTGGATAAGGCAAGTTCTAATTTTTCTTCTAAACGGATAATTTCATTATTAAGTTGTTGCTGACTATCCTGATAATGCAAATATTCGTGAATAATATTTAATGCACTAATCACTACTATGCGTTCATTGCTACCAACTTTACCACTTTCACGTACTTGTTGAACTTTCTCTTTAAGAAATTGGGCTGAAGCTAATAAAGTATCTCGTTTCTCTTCTGGACAAGCGATGACATAGTCTTTAGCTAAAATATGTAAATTAACAGGTACTGATTTACTCATAAGCTAATTTCCATCGATTTAAGTCTAGCAATCATATCCTCAATCCGCGAACATGCAAGAGCATTTTTTTCTAACAAAGCAGCACGTTCAGACATTAGTTCGGCTTTACTTTGGCGTAATATTTTATTTTCGCCAGCTAATTGCTCGCTTATATTAAGAAGAACATCAATTTTTATTTCTAGCGACTGTAAACTCATTATTTTAATTCTTGGTACAAAATGTCAGAATTCACCGAGTGTTAAGGTTTACTCAACGATCAAGTTATAATATGTTAATTTTTGCATAAAGTTATTTTGTACAGGATATTGTTAAAAAATTATTATTTTGAATGAGCCGGACTGCAAAATTTATCTTGCTTTCAAACTAAAGCTCCTGACTTTGTCCTGTACAAAGGTAAATTATTTATTTTGAAGATACTGCAATTTTTAAATTTAAGCAATGCATAGTAGTATAGCATATATCATCTTTAGTCTCAATTCTATAATTCTCAAGGCAACCTCTCCCGCTAAAAAACGGCTTGTTGAAATACCTTACAACTAAGCCCTTAAAGTTGGTCAATTAGCTAAAAGTTTTTCAATTACTTATTCAAGACACTTTCTTCCAAGATCACTGGCAAACGTGGCATTGCTTGTTCCGGAAATTCTCCAGTTAAACTATTTAAAAAAGCAACAATATAATACATTTGATTAGTTGTTAAATCTTTATTTAGTTGAGTTTTGGCCATGACTTTTACCGCTTCATCAAGTTTCGGCACCATGCCGTTGTGAAAATATGGAGCTGTTAAAGCTATATTACGTAAAGTTGGAACTCGCCAAAAATATTTATCAGATTCCTTATTGGTAAATTGATGCTTTCCAGTATCTTCTAACAACCGATATTTAGTATCATAATCACTGCCTAAAAATTTTGGAAATTTTTTCGACCAACTTTCTCCTCGCAATTGTGGACCACTAAAATTTGGTTTAGAATGACAGGTTATACAACCTATCTTTGCAAACAGTTTCATTCCAACAATCTGCTGTTTGGTCATAGCATTTTTATCTCCAGTCACATAACGATCATAAGGCGAGTTGGGAGTAATTAGCGTACGTTCATAAGCTGCTATCGCTTTGACAATATTATTCACGGTTATATTTCCAGCCGCAAAAACTTTAGTAAACATCGTTCTATAGCCTTTAATTGCTTGTAATCTATCTATCACAGCTTGCCAATCAACCATATCCATTTTCATTGAATCTACTAATGGATGTTTAGCTTGCTCTTCAAGAGTAGTTGCCCTTCCATCCCAATATAAAGTCGAGATAAAAGCACTATTCCAAATAGTTGGTGTATTACGTTTGCCGATCTTCCCATTAGCAGTGGAAACCATACGGCCATCATCACCTCCAGCTAGTATATTATGACAGGAATTACAAGATATGGTTCCACTACTAGAAAGCCGTGGATCGAAAAATAAGGTTTTGCCAAGCTCTATTTTAGCTTTACTTTGTGGATTATTTGTTGGAATAGGTGGAGTATTTGGCAATGCTTCCCATTGACCTGCGTTTACCATCATTGGCAAACTAATTAATAACATGAATACAATATAGAGTTTCATTTTGGTTTAATATAATTAGGTAATTTTTTTGGGGATTGAATAAGGATATTTTTATTGCGACTGGTTTGACCATTGATGATAGTAATTTTAGATTTAGCCACTCCAAATAATTTAGCAAATAATTTATATACATCAGCATTAGCTTTTCCATCGATTGGAGCTGCGGTAATCTTTACTTTTAGTTTATTATCATATATTCCAACAATACCAGTTCGACTTGAACGAGGTTGGACATGAATTGATAATACTAAATCTTTATCTTGCCAATAATAAAAAGCCATAATTTGCTATATTCTTAAAGATATCAAAAGTATAATAATTCTCAATTAAGAATTGCTATATAATGTTAATATTATTTGTTACTTTTTTAGGACTATGTAAATATGCAACCGAGACAAAAAATATGATTATCAAACAATCTACTATAAATATTGTTGTAAGTATTACTTTTTTAATTATTGCAGTATTATTAGGAGGCAGTTAGCAAGAGAAATTATGTTCAATAATAAATATGATGCTGATAAAAATATTATTATGGAACCGATTGC
>DAOUSR010000153.1 GCA_030627125.1 Thioploca sp. | reverse complement strand
TTATGGAAGAGCTAAAGGCCGTACATTATGGTCAACTAGAATTAATTCCTGGCATTATATGTGATGCCTATGTGCTGAATGATGGTTCAACAGTACTCAGTGAACGTGGTACTGCCGATTTATTGGGAATGCATCATAAATCTTTGCAGAGCATGGCGGTTACTGGTGTCCCAAAAACACTTAAGCCATTCATTAATAATGATTTTAACATGGCGGTTACTTTGGTGGAAGTAACTGCAAAAAACAGCCGATATAGAGGAAGAAAAATTACTGTTTACGATAGCAAATTTGTAGAATCATTAATGCGTGCATATGCTATGGCAATTGGAAATAAAATTTTACAAAAAAATCAAATGCACATTGGTTTAAGATGTGTACTTTTACAATCTGCTCTTGTTTGTAGTGCCTTAAAAACTGCGATCCAACAAGCCTGTGGCCTCACTCCCAACATCCAACAAACCGTGCAAGAACAATGTATAATTCTAATGAAGCAATATGGTTTAAAAACTTCATTTCCTGAAGAAGCATTATATACCAAGAAAGACATTATCAACTTCCTAGAGAAACCACCAAGTACTCTAAATAGCTACTTGAAAACCCATGATATTCCCCACGAAAAAATTGACCGCAAAACTATCAAAGCCAGTGGCAGTAAAGCGACTCATTTGAATGGTTACAATTTAGAAGATGTCAGCAAAATAGTATTAGGCATGGATTCTGTAATCGGTATTGAACTGAAAAAACAGATTTTTGGCAATGTTGGTACATTAGTAAAAACAGATACCAAAGGAGAGATAGAATGGCAACAAGTTTTAGCTCAAGTATTTGCCGGATTTGGTTTTCACCATAATTACACTATTGGCAGCTACCGAGCTGATTTCTTTGTAAAAGACCTAAGAATAATCCTAGAATGCAACGGTTACGACAACCACCGCAACTATAATCAACAAGAAGAATTGCAACGAGAAAAACTACTAAAACAGAACTACAGCATAATTCGTTTCCACCATAAAATTACCCCAGAAAAGCTATTCAACGGAATCCTGCAAGCCAAGATGGGAAAAGTTGTTAAGCTATATGAAATCAAACCTATTTATCCTAAAACCTTAAATGTGTAATAACTCGTAAGCCCCCCTCAACAGAACTGGTAAATTATGCAATAGCATTTGACTATAGCAAATCTGGTGCGAAATGATTAAAAATATTGAAAATAATTATAATATAAACAAACATTTATTTCATGCTATATCAAGCGGTTTCGTCATTAGTTTGACTCAAGTAACCGAAACCATAGATTTTATTCTTCAAAATATCACTCTTTTTTGTAGTTATTCCAATTCTTTACAATCAATGCCAACAATTTTGCACTAAAATTAACATCAATCTCAATTGGGAAAGGTTGACGTTTATGAATATTGGTTAAAAATTGAAATATCCCGATACCCTAACCAGCTAATCCGTGAGCAAAATGCTAATACCGGGAGAAGTTACAATAACCTTACCTTTTTCCTCTCCTTCTTCAACCCGATAAGCTAAATACATATCCAATGGCCCAACTATTCTGAATGCCCCCGAATACATATCCACAGTAAGATACTCTGGCATTTTATTGACAGTTCTCAATGGCGATAAATTTTCTTTAGTCAACAAAGGTATAGCTGTGGTTTCATCACTCGCTACTGTAAGAACTCTCCAACCTAATGGACAAGTAGTACAACTTGCTAATTGATACCATTGATAACCTCTAGGGTAATTAGGATCAACATGATAACCTATTACCATGATGTCAACTTTTTTACCAATATGCTTGCTATCAGTTTTGATCACACCGGCAGTTAGTACAGAAGTAAATTGATTAATAGTTAAATTCTGGGTAAAAGCACTAAACTTACCATTTTGATAAATTGATAAACCACCTTTCATCTGGGTATCAGTTACTCCACCAGTAGCACTGATAATATTAAATGGCTGTGCAACTACACATACCCCACCACTTATCAAGCCAATACTAAAACAATTAGTTTCATCTCGTAATTCCTTACTAACCGTGCCACTGATAGGAAAGGTGAATACACTTTCATCAATATCATCGTTACTAAAAGACAATATATCAACAAAATTACCCGCATTACTAGCAGTTAAAATTACCTCAAAAGTTGTCGAGGCTCCAGCAATTAATTCAGTTGGTACTACAAAAGAATTTACGCTAAATCCAGAGCCTTGGACACTAACCGGACTATTTAAAGTTAAAATAGAAGTACCAACATTTTTCACGGTAAATACTTTGCTCATATTAGTACCAAGAGCTGTTATACCAAAGTCAGTGGAAATATTAGTGCCAGAAATTATGTCCAATTGTCCGTCAAAAACTTGAATTTCAGGATTGCCCGGATTGGTAACAATATTCTGAGTGACTGTTCCACTGATCATAAAGTCAAATGGACTCTCGTCAGCGTCAGTATTATATAATTCGATTGGCCCGGTAAAACTACCAATAGTTAAGGTGTTGAGTTGTACATCAAACGTAAATTCGTCATTAGCGGCTAATCCTTTAGGATAAATATTGGTGATATTAAAACCATTAGGTGCGCTGTAACCGTATAAATCCATAGCTTCAGTGCCAATATTTTTCATTTTAAATCTTTTCGTAATCGGTTGGCCTGCTGTAGTCGTACCAATATCAATCGGAATAGTGGTGCCATCTAGTATTTCTGTTATACCATTAAAAACCTGAATTTCTGGCTCTTTATTTATAATAATATTGTTAGCTTTCACCTCGCCACTAACAATTAGATTAATCGGGTTATTCTCACTGTTATTAGTTACAGATATAATGCTGGTATAATTGCCAACTGTGGTTGCATCTAAGCTGACAGTAAAATTTGTGGTTGCATTTGGTGCAATTATTGGGGAACTCGGTTGCACGATGATAAAACCTTTACCTATTGTTGCTACAGCTAAAGTTAAGTCAGAATTTCCAAGGTTATTTACGGTAAAAGTTTTTGCTAACGAAGTACCAACAGTGGTAAAACCAAAATTGATTTCATTGTTGATTATGGGTGTTATACCATCTAAAATCTGAATCTGTGGACTGGCAGAATTTTCTATAATTCCCTGGACTAAAAAAGTGTACGGATTTTCAACCCCATCGCCATTATCACCATCGTTACTAGCAATAGTGAAACTACCATTAAAATTACCAATTTCTACCGCTTCCAAAATTACATTAACAACTAATTCTTGATTAGGTAAAATAGTAAAATTTAGATTGGTGCTAGTAACTCTAAAACCTTCCGGCGGATTAATATCATAGATACTTAAAGGTGCATTGCTGGGATTTTTTAACCTAATAGTTTTTTCGATTGGAAAACCAACTTTAGTAATCCCAAAATTAATACTATTACCATGTTCAATTTCAATTCCTCCTTCCCATATATCAAGTTCTGGCATAGTTGGTAAAGCTGAACTTAAATTAAAGGTATAATTTGCTGGCGAACCTGTAATAGAATCAATCGGATTAGTTAAACTACATTGAACTTTATCTTTATCAATAATATCAATCAAATTAGTTGTTATTGTGGTACTAGATGTACTGTTTATCGGTATAGTTTGGGGATTAAAAGTAGTAATACTTCCATTGCCGATAACTTCGCAATTTATTGTAGTTAATGCTGTTGTGGCTGTGGACGGAATTAAAGTAAAATTGGCTTTGGTAACTTCAGCTGTAGTCGGTGCGGCTAAATCAATAGTGGCTATTGGCGGTTGAGAACTTAAATTAATTTCAAAACTAGCTGGTGAATCCAAGACAGTATCAAGGCTGTTAGTCAAAATACATTTCACTATATCTCCTTTCGTCATCTCAGATAAATTTACTGTTATTGGAATATTAGTATCAGTCCCGCTAGGAATACTGGTTGGGCTGAAAGAAGTCATGGTTCCAATTCCAATAATATTACAATTAACATTGGTAATACTGGTTGTAGGAAAGGATGGTATGGCAGTAAAAATAATATTATTGGGATTTGCGAAAGTTGGAGCAGCTAATTTAATCACGCCAGTGCCTTTCACATATCCATTTACTCCAAAAGTAAAGTTATTAGGATTTTTACCACTAACTGGATAATCAGAAAAAGCATCATTAACTATGGTAACAGTATCGCTAATATTAGTAGTAGCTGTTTCAGCAATATGTAAAGTAAAATTTTTTCTGATTGTGCCGGTATTATTATCTATCAAGCTAAAAGTTGTAGTTGAAACTGTAACACCATCTGGAACAATAATGTCAGTAATATTAAGAGTTGTGCCATCAGTAGCTGTATTGGTTACAGTAAAAGTTGTACTCGAACCAGAAGTGCCAATTACGGTAGATTTTAAACCAACCGTTGTAATGCCATTGGATATAGCTCCATCAACTGATACTCTAATTATTCCATCAGCCCAAGCTGCCATTGAATTTAATAATATTATAAAAAGTACCGTTGTTCGATATAAAATATGTAATTGATTCATGATTTTGATACTCGTTAAGAAAAAAAAAGCAGACCGATTGGTCTGCTAGATTAAGTTCAGGAGATTTAATTATAATAATTCAATAGTCAGTGAATTGGGTTAGTTAAATATAACCCAATCTATAGACTGCTACTCTGTCAAAGTAATGCTTATAGGGGAAGTTACGATAATTTTACCAATTTCATCACCTTCTTCAACTCGATAAGCTAAATATATGTCTAATGGTCCAACTATTCCAAATACACCTGAGAACATATCTACAGTAAGATACTCTGGCATTTTATCAACACTCTTTAGCAATGATAAGTTAGATTTTGTGAGTAAAGGTATAGCGGTTGTTTCATCGCTTTCTACATTACCAACTTTCCAACCCAATGGGCAAGTGGTACAGCTTTCTAATTGATACCACTGATAACCTCTAGGATAGTTAGCATCAACATGATAACCTACAACCATAATATCAGCTTTTTTGCCAATATGTTTGGTATCAGTTTTAATAACACCAGCAGTTAAAACAGAATCAAATCTATTTATAGTAATGATTTGAGTGAACACACCAAATTTACCGTCTTGGTACAGTGATAAACCACCTTTCATTGATGAATCAGTTGTTCCACCAGTAGCACTAAGAGTACTAAATGCTTGAGCAGTTGTACATACTTCACCACTTATCAAGCCAGTTCCGAAGCAATCAATTTCTGCTTTCAATTCTTGACTGACGGTACCACTAATTGGGAAGTTAAAAGAACTTTCATCAGCATCATTACTGCCAAAGGATAATGTTCCAACAAAGTTACCAGCATTGACAGCATCTAAAGTTACAGTAAAAGTTGTCGATGTTCCAGATACTAGTTCAGTTGGAGCTACAAAAGAACTTACGTTGAATCCAGCACCGTTTACAACTACTGGGCTATTCAAAGTTAAATTAGCAGTACCAACATTTTTTATAGTAAAAGTTTTAGTCATACTGCTACCAAGTGCAGTTGTACCAAAATCAGTCGAAACAACTGTACCTGAGATTATATCTAATTGCTCATCCAAAACCTGAATTTCAGGGCCTAGTGTTCCAGGGTCTGTCGTTCCAGGGTCTATAACTGTTCCAGTAGGATTAACTGTACCGCTAATTGTGAAATCAAATGGATTTTCATCAGTATCAGTGCTATACAATTCAATTGGGCCGTTGAAACTACCAGCAGCAAAGGTATTAAGTTGTACTTCAAAAGTGAATTCACCATCAACTGCTAAGTCTCTTGGATAAATACTGCTAACATAGAAACCGTTTGGTAATCTGTAGCCATATAAGTCTAAAGTTGCTTTACCAGAATTTTTTACAGTGAAAGTTTTGGTAACTGGTTGACCAATATTAGTTGTACCAATATCAATACTTGCAGTTGCACCATCAGTTATTTCAGTTGCACCATCAAATACTTGAATTTCTGGTGAATCAACTACTACTGGGTCAACTACTGGGTCAACTACCGGGTCAACTACTGCTCCACCACTAAAAGTTGCCGTACAATTTTTATCTACATCTAAATTAATAAGCAATGGATTATTTGAACCAGTGCAATCACCACCCCAACTAGTAAAACTTGCTGCACTATCAGCTATTGCAAATAAGGTTACTGAATCACCTTTATTATAACCAGCTTCACAATTAGCTCCAGCACTACCACAGTTTATTCCACCTATGTTACTGGTAATATTACCGTTAGTTGGTGCAGTTAAAACAAGGGTAGCAATACTTGCAGCATCGGCAGAAACTACGCCTCGTACAAATATAGTGTATGGATTTTCAACTCCATCACCATCGTTGTTATCGGCATCATTACTAGCGATAGTTAAAGGTCCTTCAAAAGTTCCGGCTACGGTAGCTTCTAAGTCGATAGTTACACTTAATTCACTCTTAGGGTTTACCGTAAAGTTAAGAGCGGTACTGGTAACTTTTAAACCTACTGGAGTATTAATATCGTAGATACTTAGGGTAGAACTACTAGGATTCTTAAAAATTAAAGTTCTTGAAATTGGAGTACCTACAGTAGTAGTACCAAAATCAATCGGAGTAGTAGACTCATGTTTTATCTCAGTATCACCATCCCAAACATCTATTTCTGGTAAAACTGGTGGAGGTGGTTCTACTATACCTTTAACTGGGAAAGTATAAGGACTAAGTTGAACTCCAGTTGGAGATGTACCAACTATAGATAATGTACCCTGATATTCACCAGCAGTAGAAGCATCAAGAGTTACTGTAAAGGTGGTTTCTCCATGACTAAGAGTTGTTGGACAACCAGTTACAGTTGGGGTTGGAATTGGGGCTCCAATATTTGGAATTGCATAAGGACTTGCAGAAAATCCATTACCAGTTCCAGTTAAAAATGCTACTGTGGTAGGTTGTAAACGAAGTTCTGCATAACCACTATTTTTAATAGTAAAAGTCTTAGTAAGAGTACTTCCTACTACAGTTGTACCCATATCAATAGCCATAGATGTACCGTTAGTAATCATGGAAGCGTTACTATTAGCACCATTAAATGCTTGAATTGCAGGCAAGTTATTTGGTACTAAGAAGGCGTTAATAGGGACAGTTATCGGTTTAGCATAGGTATCATTAGCTGCCCAAACTAATAAAGAACGATTATAAGTAGTTATTTTATCTACTGTACTAACTGGAGGACTAAAGGTTATATCAAAAATACCATTATTTGGAGCAGCTTCAAAACCTAAGCCTGATAACTCATCCAAGTTTAATGATCGAGATTGCAGGAATACATTGTCTGGAGCTGGCTGAAAAGTAATTGCACTAACACTATCTGGACTAGTAAGTGCTGTTGTTGAGCCAACATTAAAAGATTGTATAACATCAGTTCCACCAGTAGTTATACCAAAACTAACACATTGAGTCGCCGGATTTGGTGGTGAAATTTGATTATCCGCATTAATTTGGACAATTTCAGCATCATCATCTATGGTAAACAAATGGGTTTGTTGACCACTAACCGTATCTTCACTGGTTATGTCAATTGTTGCTGAAGTTGATGAACCCAATCTATAAGCAGCATTAGACGATAGTTCTACAGTTAAAGTTTCGTTTGGTTCAATTAAATCATCATCAAAAATTGTTACATCAATTGTTTGAGAAGAGGCAAGTGGAGTTAATATAACGCTACCACTGAGTTCTGCATAGTCCAAATTTGCTTCGGCAGTACTGGTAGATGTAATTGTATAATTTACCGTTATATCAGCTAATGGTGCTGGAGAAGCTGTAACAGTAAATTGACCTGATGTACTTGGTTCTGCCGCTGGTGTTATAGTAGCTGTAATTCCTACCAGTGGTTGAGTGGCACTCGCTACATCATTCTCTATAATATTAAGAGTAGCTGATTCATTAGTAGTACTGATTGGGCGATTAGTAGTACCATCAATTGCACCTAAAAGTGTAACAGTTACTGTTTCATTACCTTCTAAATCAAAATCATCTACTGGTGTAAAAGTAAGCAAAGCACTAGTAGCACCAACAGCAATCGTTGCACAGTTTGTTGCTCCACTTGTACAAGGAACAGCCGATGGTGTTATTGCGTAATCTGTGGTTATTGTAGCATTTCCAGTTACTTCATAAGTTACTTCTGTAATAGCAACAGCTGGAGTAGGCAAAATGATTGCAAGTTCTCCAAGTGCTGTCCCTGCTTCTAATGCAGTTCCACATGACGTTGCTGCCGCCG
>DAOUSR010000238.1 GCA_030627125.1 Thioploca sp. | reverse complement strand
GCCTTTCGACTCCATAAATAACATAATTGTAACTACGATGTTTTGTAGCCCTAATTATTGGCTCCACTCCTTACTGGCAGTAGAGTTTCTAACTAAACGTGTCGCACTATTGGTAACTACCTACCATGTCTTGTCTTTACAATTTTAAAATGGTATGGTAGGCAGTTACTGAAAATGATTATTAAGAATTTGGCCAATTATATTTCTTTAATCATACTTACAATTATTAATTTATACTAGTTTTGCTATCAAAGCTGTAGTATGAGGTGTAAATGTATGTTTACTAGTATCATGTATTTAATAAACAATTTTTCAATTGGATTAAGTAGGCAACGTCTTTTTATGTCGGTCTTTCCATAACCTAATTACCTGTAACCGCCATAAAAAATTTACAGTTAAGTAACCAATAGCAGCACTGATAGTTCCCATTACTAAACATCCTAACAATAATGGGTGTAAGAGATTTTCTAATGTATATAATATCCATTCTGGAGAAAAACTAAATTCTGTTTCTATAATTGGTACCCCTAGTAAAAACGCCCCTAACTTATAAGCAAAATATAATAAAGGCGGCATAGTAACCGGATTGGTTATCCAGACCAAACTAATTGATAATGGTAGATTAACCCGTAACCAAATTGCTGCTGCGACGGCTAATAACATTTGCATTGGTAATGGAATAAAAGCTATAAATAAACCTACAGCCATTCCTCCAGATAAAGAACGTCTATTCAGATGCCATAAATTTGGTTCATGTAAAAGCTTCCCAAAGAATTGCAACTTAGGGTGTGATTTAATTTGAGATTGTTGTGGTAACGAACGTTTAAAAAATTTTTTTATTGACACATTTACTCCAAATATTAATATATGCGTTTAGGCATATTTGCTTTTTTACTCGGTATTTTATATTGCCAAACTTTGCCAGAATTACCAAATATTTACTGGTTGGTTTTAGTATTGCCTATTGGAATATTTCCACGTTATCGTCTTATATTCTGGTTTGCACTTGGTCTAGGATATGCAATTTGGCGTGCAGATATTATCTTAGCACAAAAAATACCTGCTGAAATCATAGGGAAAAATATAAAAATTATTGGTACTATAATTAATTTTCCTAACCAACACAGGTTCCAATTCTCTCCTGAACCCAGCCAAGAATGGTTAAATCCGGGTATTATATATCTAAAATATTTAGAACCTTCACTACTTCCCGGCCAAAAGTGGCAATTTACTGTCCGCTTAAAATCTGCCAGAGCTACATTTAATCCAGACAGCTTTGCTTCCGAAACTTGGTTATTTCAACATCGCATAATGGCAAGCGGTTCGGTAATTTCGGCAAAATTACTACAACAACCTGCCTTAATTAACATTAATAATCTACGTTATTCTCTAGCACAAACTATTAAAGAGGAATTAGATGAATACCAAAGTGTTGGGATTATTATCGCTCTAGCTTTAGGTGATAAGAGTTTAATCCCAAGTAAGCAAAAAGAAATTTTACAGCATACTGGTATAGTTCATTTAATTGCAATTTCTGGTTTACATATTGGTTTTATAGCTTGGCTAGTTTTTATTATAAGCCGTACTTGGTGGAAATATATGGGTAATATGCCATTATTATTTCCGGCCCCTCGTTTCGCAGCTTTGGCCAGTATGTTCTTTGCCACTTGTTACGCCTTATTAGCCGGTTTTTCTCTGCCTACTCAAAGAGCTTTAATCATGGTGATGGTAGCATTATTTGGTATAACATTCAACTATAAAATTGCGACTTCCAAGATTTTTGCTATAGCCTTATTACTCATATTATTATTGGATCCATTAACAGTTTTAGCAGTTGAGTTTTGGTTATCATTTGGCACAGTCGCAATAATTTTTTATTCTTTAAGCAGTCGTCAAGCAGGAATTACTGTTTTAGAAAAGTATGGTTTATCTATCATAAAAATCCAAATAGTCATAACTTTAGGTTTATTTCCTATACTACTATTTATATTTGGTTATATACCATTATTATCATTTGCGGCTAATTTAATTGCCATTCCTTGGGTAAGTTTCGTCGTTGTGCCTTGCACCCTATTAGGTATAATTTTATTGCCATTAACTGATATATTCCTACATATAGCCGCAATTACTTTTGATGCGATATTGGTACCGATAAGCTGGTTGGCTGATTTAGATTGGAATTTATGGTATCACCAACCATCATTATTGACTATGCTTGTAGCAATGCTAGGGATTTTTATTTTATTGTTACCATCAGGATTTCCAGCTCGTTGGTTGGGGTTTATTTGGTTGCTGCCTTTATTTTTCAATCCCCAATCCACTAGTCTTAAACCAGGCGAACTATGGTTTACATTATTGGATGTAGGACAAGGTTTAGCAGCAGTGATACGCACGCAAAATCACGTATTACTCTATGATACAGGGCCTAGTCCATATATCGGTAAAACTGTGATCGTTCCATTTTTACGAGCTAGAGATATACAACA
The DNA here is from genome assembly GCA_030627125.1 of Thioploca sp. GTDB lineage: Bacteria > Pseudomonadota > Gammaproteobacteria > Beggiatoales > Beggiatoaceae > DRQV01. The sequence continues at coordinate 779 of DAOUSR010000238.1, read as the reverse complement.
TATTGATAAAATTATGATTAGTCATGTTGATAAAGATCATAGCGGTGGGATTAAAAGTGTATTAAGCGTATTGTCAGTTGATGAACTTATAATTAATCATGGTAAAAATTATAATGATGGAATTGAACAGATATTAAAAATGTTATCAATCGATAAAATATTAACTAATACTATTCATAAATACTCTAAAAATAACATTTATTTCTGTCAAGCCAACCAGAATTGGTCATGGGATGGAGTTAGTTTTCAAGTTTTGCATCCAGCAGCCAATTTCAAATCCAAGAACACTAATGATACAAGCTGTGTATTAAAAATAACTACTAATAACAATACTATATTACTACCAGGTGACATTAGCAAGGATATAGAATTACAATTAATCGCCAATTATAAATCAAATTTAGCAGCTGATATTTTAGTTGCTCCACATCATGGTAGTGAAAATTCGTCAAGTATTAGTTTTATCAATGCGGTTAGGCCAAAAATAACTTTATTTTCAACTGGATATAATAACAGCTTTAAGCATCCAAGAGCAAAGATAGTACAACGTTATAAAAATTATCAAGCCCTAACGTGGAATACTGCCGAATCAGGAGCTATTAATTTGTATTTAACGGCAAATGGGATTTTTGGGCCTAGTGAAGCTCGTAAGGAAAAACAGCGTTATTGGTATGACTAAGGAGTGCGACACGTTTAGTTAGAAACTCTACTGCCAGTAAGGAGTGGAGCCAATAATTAGGGCTACAAAACATCGTAGTTACAATTATGTTATTTATGGG
>DAOUSR010000082.1 GCA_030627125.1 Thioploca sp. | reverse complement strand
TTCGCATAAAAGTTTAGCCAAATACCTTTGGGAAGCTCAGGCCTTTTATCTTGGGACTCACAGTTCAAGACCACTGCCTGATACACAATTTGGCATTTATTACCAACTTGAGTTTAGGATTTTATAGAATCCTCATTCCTAACTCTAGTTTACGAGTTTTGAATTAGATATTGAACTAACTAAAGAACTCTATGAATCGAATCCTAAAAGTGAGAGTTTGAAAAACGGGCTGGCTATCTCTTATTACAAACTGGGAAGTATTAATAAAGATAAACAACAAACTAAACTGCAATATCAACAAGCTATCAAACTATTTCAAGAATTATACGAGCTAAATCATTTGGAAAAGTATAAAAAAAATATTGAACAGGCTAAAGGATTGTTTTGAACAGGATTATGCAAGATTAGAGAATTAACAGGATTTACAATCCAAACCGATTTGATTTTAATGCTTTTAATCCTGAACACTCGTCTATTTAATAGTATCTCTCAGCAACATTCCTTTTAATGGTGGGATATAAGTCTGTAAATCATCTGGAGCATTAGGTAATCCTCCCCGGCCTTTAAGAAAAAAACTACTATATTCAGTGCCTGTTTTGGCTGCACAGTTCTGTCTTATAAAAGTGCTAGCATCCAAAAAATCAATTGGTAAAGCAGTCACATCTACATTGTAAATTCCATCTATTTTAACTCCACCATCAATTCCAGTTTCAGAAGATGCGGTGATTTCACTATTATAAATATCTTTAGGGGTACCAGTGACAATCAATATTACCCCACCATTTCCACCGCTAGCATCAGCTTTAATAGAACTATCTTGCATATGAAAAAAACGTGGATTACCTATAGCTATATTACCTCCATTGCCAAATCCACCATTAACCTTAGCCGTAAGTCTACTGTTATTTAGATTTAATAAAGTTTGAGAATTAATAGTAATATTTCCACCTCTAACACTGTTAGTAGCGGTAGAAATAGTACCATTATTCATTTCTAAAATAGCTGTATTTAACCGAATACTTCCAGCATTGCCTGAACCTACCAAACTATCAGCAGAGATTGAAGCATCATTGATATTCAACTTTTTGGTTACATTAAGAATAATACTACCACCTTGGCCTTTACCAAGAGTATTATTATCTATTTTTCCACTATTACCAAATAAATTTAAGTTGTTGGCTTCAATAACAATTTGGCCAGCATTACCAGATTCACTATCAGCATTATTGGGTTTAGAACTGGCTTGAATGATTCCATTGTTAATATTAATGTCTTCTGTAGCGGTGATGTTAATATTACCACCAAATCCAGGCCCATAAGTGGTAGTGCTTATCAGGCTATCATCATACAAATTTAATAATCCAGTAGTTAAAATAATATTGCCCGCATTACCAGCTTGATCTCTTCTACTAAGTGAACTAGTCCTGATTTTGCTTTCTTGCATTAGAGTTGTAGTATCAGACACGTTGATAATAACATTATTACCTTGCTGGTTAATATCAAAGGCACGGCTCTCTATATTAGACCCTGCATCTAAGTGCAAAGAATTTACATTGATATCAATTACACCACTATTAGTGCCAATTTCAGTATTTGTAACAATCGTACTTTTATATAAAAAAAATTGGCCGCCACGAATGTAAATATCACCAGTTCCTTGTTTGCCAACATCAGCTGTAGCATTATTTTTTAACGTGATATTACCAAATTTAGGATTTTCCATATCGAATCCGTTAGAGGTAATTTTAAACTTACCATCAGTTATACTCGCTAAATTAATCCGTCCGGAAGTTGCTCGTAATCGCCCTCCATCAATATCTATTTCATTTGCTAAAATTGACAACATTTTATCTTTAGCAACCACCAATCCACTTTTTTGAATTTTCACTGTCGCTATTCCGTCATCTAAAAATCCAAAAGCTGAGGGTGGACTACTGGTCAATATACTAGCTTGGCCTAATTGAGTTGCAAATATTTTATCATTTAGATGTAATTGATTGGCAGTGCTGAGATAAAAAGAACCATGCAGGTCAAGTTTAGCATTTTCTCCCAATAAAAATCCTTTGGAATTAAGGAGATATAGATTAGCCTGAGGAATGGTAGAACGTATAGTGCCATCAATAAAACTTTCACCGCCGGTCACACGAGCTATTATATTGCTAATTGAATCTGGACCAAAAAAACTTGCAGTTTCATCTTTATTTAGATTAAATTGCTGAAAACTATGAAATAAATTATTACCACGTAATTGCCCATAACTAGCATCAATGTCAAATTGCGGACCTTGCAAATGGGAGTTAATACCTAAACTACCATCAAATATAACATCTGAAAAAGCTGGGTTAGCAAATAGTAACAGGACTAGTAAACGAACTTTGCCTATTAAGCTGATACTCATGTAAATATAGGTAATTAGTGTGGTAAATATAGATTAGTGGATAAGTATTTGTTAAAGTACTAGGTTCTTTTGGTAATTACTGATAATATATATATATTATAGCACAGCAAAATATGCTGAGGATCATACCAATAGAGCAAAACTTATTAAAATGAGAATCGCTTTAGGAATAGAATACGCTGGTAATGATTTTTTTGGCTGGCAAATCCAGTCCCAGCTTCGTAGTGTCCAAGCTTGTGTCGAAATAGCTTTATCCAAAGTTGCGAATCATCCAGTCCATGTGGTTTGTGCTGGCCGTACTGATACCGGAGTCCATGCGTTAGGACAAGTAATACACGCTGATGTGCAGGTACAACGTTCGGTAGATTCTTGGGTATTAGGAACTAATAGCAATTTACCAAAAGATATTAGCGTATTATGGGTTCAACCAGTTAGTGAAGATTTTCATGCTCGTTTTTTGGCTCAAGCTCGTTATTATCGTTATATTATTTTTAACCGCCAAGTTCGTCCAGCCATCTTGCATAAAAAAGTTACGTGGGTATTCAAACCACTAAACGTTCAAGCAATGCAAATAGCTAGTAAATACTTAATAGGTACTCATGATTTTTCATCGTATCGAGCGGTTGCGTGTCAGGCCAAAAGCCCAGTTCGAACTATATTATCTCTAAATATTTCTACAGTTGATGAAAAAATTATCATAGATATTTCTGCTAATGGTTTTTTGCATCATATGGTACGCAATATTGCTGGGGTATTAATTGCGATAGGACATGGTAAAAAACCTATAGAATGGGCAAATACAGTTTTACAAGCCCGAGATAGAAGAGCTGGTGGAATTACTGCATTAGCGGATGGATTATATTTGGTAAAAGTGGATTATCCAGAACCATATATATTTCCAGAAAATTAAATTATTGTGAAGGGTTGACTTTATTACCAAGTTAGGTTAGAATTACTGAATTCAATATGCCGATATAGCTTAGCTGGTAAAGCACCTGACTTGTAATCAGGATTTACGGGTTCGAGTCCTGTTATCGGCTCCATTCTTTTCTGCAAATATTCCTAGAAACCAAATTTTCAATCTAAACTTGGCTTCCGAAATTCAATTAATTACGTCGGATTCAATGGATTAAAAACTATTTCTGCAGATTTGGAAGATTTTTCAGTTTTTAATTGACCGAATAAATTAATACAACGTTGCTTCCAATCCAATAAATCAAATAAATCAAATACCCGCTTACTACCATACATTGCAGCATTTAATTCATTAAATAATTCCGTAAGTTGATTAGTCATGGGTAATTGATTGGCAATAGCCTGTAAAGAACTATTTTTTGCTGTTTGCCAACGTAAATGAGCATATTCTTGAATTAATAATTTAATCTCTGGCAGTCTGTCAAGAGCTGTCAAACGTCTTTTAAAAGTACTATTACTCATGGATGGCTTAAGCTTAGGAACAGTAATGTTATGGCGGCCATACCAAGATTGCCAAAGTGCTGTTAGTAACGCAAGTATAGCTAAAATTAGACAAGCATATTGAGTATTAGTAAATGCCAACTGTCTGATAACCAATTTTTGTTGCACTATTTCAGCCGGAACCTTATCAACTATCACATTACTTGCATTAGCTATAACTTGAATAGTTTGAGCTGGTAGTTCGGCCCAAGCCAGTTTCTGATTTTGCAAATCCCACCAGGGAATACGAATAGCAGGCAATTCTAAAGCTCCAATATTGATAGGAATAATACTAAAACTACTAGTAATGGTACTAGCTGGAATTTTTTTATTCGGCAAAAAAGTCCGTTTAATTTCCGGTTTTGGACTACGGATTTTGAAATCAACTGTATTTTGAATTAAATGTTCTAGTTTAGGTAGTGCTTGACCTCCCATTCCTTCCGCAATTAACTTTAAATTTAACACCAAAGGAGTACCAGCGATAACTGGTTTACTAATATCACTTTCCCATTTTTGACTTAATTGTAAATTTTGTAGTGGCAACCAAGGTTCTGAAGTTGGGGGAGCTTGTACTTCCAAGGTAATAGGAGAGCTACTAATAGTAATGGAACGATAATTATTAAAATTAAAAAAACCACCACCCAAAGTATTATGACGATTATCTGGTTTTAAACCTCTCATTTTACCAATATCTAATTTTAATTTGCCACTGCGTAAAGGAGTTAATAGGTAGGTCATTTGTGCTACTATGACTTGTTGCCCATTGACTATCTTACGTTGTGGAACTATTTTACTTTGTAGCTGCTCCATAATTACATCATTACTAGGCGGAATTGGTTCTAAATCACGCAATTCACCTTTATAATGCAGGCGTAACGTATAGATAATTGGTTCATGTAAATAAGGACTAGAGTTGGATACAATAGTTTCTAAACGAATGCTGTCATTACGTTTAACTGAATTAGATGTAACAGTTATCTTTATCGGTTGGCTTTGCAAATCACCAACATCGGTTGTTAATTTCAAAGGAGGAATTAAGAAAGTTCCAGTCTGTTGTGCTTCAATATCATATCGCCAAACCATTTGACTAGAAGTTTTACCGTTAATTATCTGAGTTGAATGAGATTGTTGTTGGCTATGAATGATAAATTTATCTTCTAATCCATTAAAATCAGGTTCGCCAATTGCGTTGGCATCAGATAATTCTAAATTAAGAATAAAAGTATTTCCTAATGTTACTTGGTTTGTATCAACTATCGCATTTAGTTGAGGAGCTGCAACTACAGGAAAAGATATAATTAATAATATTAAAATAATGAGCATAATTCGATTAAAATTATAAGTTGAAGTTAAATATAACGATTTAAATCTCATATTATAGGATCAATTCCATTTAAGTTAAGAGCAAAGGACTTGACCCTACATAAAATTTTGATTTTTAGGGGTAATTCCTTGTGATTACCCAAACATAATTAAGAATTACTATCCCTGCTCCAATTTCTGCATCAATGGTAAAATTTCCTGTTTTAATATATCTACTGTTAATTGTCCAGTATATTTATAGCGTACAATCCCTTGTTTATCAACTATAAAAGTCTCTGGAGTGCCAGTTACTCCCCAATCCATCCCAATTTTACCATCTTTATCAAACGCATTGGTAACATAAGGATTGCCAGTTTTTGTCAAAACTTCATTTGCAGCAACTTTGGTATCTTTATAATTAAGACCATAAATAACATAACCTTGTTTGGCTAATTGCATCAACAATGGATGTTCATATCGACAAGTATTGCACCAAGAAGCCCAGACATTAAATAATGATACCTTATTCAAAAAATCTTTATCACTAAAAGTTTTATTCGCATTTAACAGATAAGGTAATGAAAAGCTAGGAGCTGGTTTATCAATTCGAGTAGAACCAATATCACGAGGGTTTAGGCTTAACCCAACATATAAAAAACCACCTAAAATAATACATATTATCAAAGGTATAGAATAACGTAACATATTAAATTGTCTCTAATTTGGAAATGGCTTAAGTTTTAGGGAAATCTTTTGCCCTTAATTTAAATGCAGGGTAACCACAAGGGATTACCCCTACAAATAAATGTTTTATGTAGGGGCAATCCTTTATGGTTGCCCTATTTTACAAATTCATTATGTAGGGGCAATCCTTTATGGTTGCCCTATTTTACAAATTCATTATGTAGGGGCAATCCTTTATGGTTGCCTTGCAAGCTTTTGTTTCAATAATTCATTAACTTGGCTAGGATTAGCTTTACCTTTAGACGCTTTCATAACCTGTCCAACAAAAAAGCCAAATACTTTTTCCTTACCATTTCTATATTCTTCCAACTGTTTAGGATTATTATTAATAATATCATCAACTATCTTTTCGATAGCACCATTATCAGTAACTTGTTTCAAGCCCTGTTTGGCGATAATAGCATCTGCATCACCTTCACCGTCCCACATGGCTGCAAACACTTTCTTAGCAATTTTACCAGAGATAGTTTTATCAGTAATCCGTTGCAACATCCCGGCAAGCTGTTCGGCACTAACTTTAGATGCAGAAATGTCTAAATTATTTTTATTCAGAAATGCCGATAAATCACCTACCACCCAGTTTGCACATAATTTAGCTTCGCTGTTAGATTGTGCAACAATGTTCTCAAAATAATCAGCCATTTCCCTACTATTAGTTAAGGAATAAGCATCATATGCTGACAAATTATATTGGTTAATAAAACGTTGAGTTTTAGCATCGGGTAATTCTGGTAAAGTTGTGGCTAATTGGGCTAAAAATTCTTGTTCAATAACTAATGGCAATAAATCTGGGTCATGAAAATAGCGATAATCATTCGCTTCTTCTTTAGAACGCATTGGACGAGTTTCATTTTTATCCGAGTCATATAAACGAGTTTCTTGTACTACAACTTTGCCACTTTCCAGCATATCAATTTGCCGTTCAATTTCAAGGTTTAACGCTCGTTCTACAAATCGAAAAGAATTTAGATTTTTCAATTCAGTTCTAGTGCCAAGTTCTTGTTGGCCTTTGGGACGTATAGATATGTTAGCATCACAGCGAAATGAACCTTCTTGCATATTGCCATCACAAATTTCTAAGTACCGCACCAATGAATGGATTTTTTTCATGTAAGCGATAGCCTCTTTAGGAGAACGCATATCTGGTTCTGACACAATTTCTAACAAAGGTGTACCAGCTCGATTAAGATCGATGCCACTAAATCCATGAACATCACCATGTACAGATTTACCCGCATCTTCTTCTAAATGAGCTCGAGTAATACCAATAGTTTTTTCCTCACCATCAACTTCAATTTGGAGTTTCCCCTGTTTTACTACTGGTAATTCAAACTGGCTAATTTGATAACCTTTCGGTAAATCTGGATAAAAATAATTTTTACGAGCAAATACAGAGCGTTGTGCTACTTCAGAACCAATCGCCAATCCAAATTTAGCTGCCATCCGCACAGCTTCCGAATTAATTACTGGTAATACTCCCGGCATTCCTAAATCCACCACACAAGCCTGCGTATTAGGCTCTGCACCATAAACAGTTGCGGCTCCGGAAAAAATTTTACTTTTGGTGGCCAATTGAGCATGAATTTCTAGGCCAATAACTATTTCCCATGTCATATGCAAAATTACCTGTAAGTCAAGTTATGTAATCATAGGAGTCTAATTTCAAGCTAAATCTTGAAGTCCTTAGATATTTATTTAAATATTATAACATGAGGAAATTTAGGTATAAAGTTTAATGGCTATTATTTATGAAATAAAAAAAGAATAACATTATGAAATATAATATATTAAAGGTAAGTTTAGGGATTATAGTTTTAACTATTTAATTGTTCAGCTATCGAACGATATTATGGAATTTTTGCTGAAACTTTCGACCAAGCTCCTAGTTTTATACAAAAACATAATTTTGTGGTTTTTATCTCCTACTTTATTATCTAAATGTTGGTACTTTTGATAATCTATTAGATATATGGTATAAAGAGATTAATCTTTATGTAAGATGTAACGCTAAATTTAAAAAATAATACAGTTACCTTCTAATTAAGCACCAAAAACACCATGACAGCACATATATTAGTTATTGATGACGAACCTGATATTCGCAATTTAATGCAAGAAATTTTAGAAGACGAAGGTTTTACTGTTAGTGTTGCAAAAGATGGTAAAACCGCTCGCCAATTGAGAACTGAACAACCTCCAGATTTAATCTTGTTAGATATATGGATGCCTGATATTGATGGTATTTCGTTATTAAAAGAATGGCGTGAATGCGGTTTATTACAAGATAGTCAAGTAATTATGCTTTCTGGACATGGTACTGTGGAAACTGCAGTAGAATCTACTAGATTGGGAGCTTTTGATTTTATTGAAAAACCATTATCCATATCTAAATTATTACTCACGGTGGATAGAGCTTTAAAAGAAACCAGTTTTCTTAAAGAACATAATGAGCTGCGAGAACAATTTATTACTGAACCACTAGGTCATAGCAATATCATGTTAGTATTACGTGATCAGGCTAATCGGATTAACTTGCATAATACTTCTATTTTAATCAGTGGAGAACCTGGTAGTGGGCGTACATTGTTTGCTCGTTATATTCACCAAAATAATCAAAATGGACCTTTTGTAATGATGCAAGTGGCTGGTATTAGCACTGAAAATCAAGCTATTGAACTATTTGGTAGTCAAGATAATAATTTACCATCTCGACTTGAACAGGCAGAAGGCGGAACTTTATTTATTAAAGATATTTCCAATATGGACGAAGTAATCCAAGCAAGATTACTAAGTAGTTTAAAAAATCACAGTTTTTTACACACTGGTAGTAGAGAACCACTCTCCCTTAATATTCGTATTATTGCTGCAATAACTTATTACTCTGATATTCGCAATTTAAATGAAGATTTATATTATTACTTAAATGTGGTCTCGTTAAATATTCCATCTTTACGTGAACATTGCGAGGATATACCTGAATTACTAGAGTTTTATGTTAATTTTTTTGTTAATAAAGATAATTTACCTTATAGACGTTTTACTGTAGCTTCTCAAAATATGTTACGCAATTATATTTGGCCTGGTAATATTCGTGAATTGAAAAATTTAGTACAACGCTTACTGATTCTTGGTAATACTCATACGATTGATATTGATGAAATAGAACCTATTTTAGAGCAGCAATCTACCACCAATCTTACTGGCAATTTATCCATCTATGATTTACCTTTAAGAGAAGCTCGTGAACAATTTGAAAAAGCCTATTTAGAACATCAATTAAAAGAAACTGGTGGTAATGTTAGTAAAATGGCAACTCGAATTGGTCTAGAACGAACTCATTTATACCGCAAATTGCGAGCCCTTAATATTGACCCCAAACAGCTAAAGAAATGAAAATTATTATTTTAGGTGCTGGTCAAGTAGGTTATTCTCTCGCCAATCATTTAGTTGCTGAACAAGATAACGATATTACAGTAGTCGATCACGATACCGAATTATTGCGCAACTTACAAGAACACTTAGATTTACGTACTATTATTGGCCATGCTTCTCATCCTTCTGTGCTGTTTAAAGCTGGGGCTGAAGATGCTGATATGTTAATAGCTGTGACTAATAGTGATGAAACTAATATGATTGCTTGCCAAATTGCTCATACTGTTTATCATACACCAACTAAAATAGCTCGAGTACGAGAAAGCGATTATCTAAATCACGAAGAAATCTTTGGTGGTACTGGTGGATTAGCAGTTGACGTGCATATTAGTCCAGAACAGTTGGTGACTCATTATATTCAACGTTTGATAGATTACCCGGATGCTTTGCAAGTACTTGATTTTGCAGATAGTAAAGTGCAACTAGTAGCAGTTAAAGCCTTTTATGGCGGCCCTTTAGTAGGACATGCCTTACGAGATATTCAAGATTATTTGCCTAATGTTGAGACTAGGATTGCAGCTATGTTTCGGCGGAATAAAGCTATAATTCCTGAAGGTGATACTGTAGTTGAAGTCGATGATGAGATATTTTTTGTGGCTGCAACTCAAAATATTCGTACAGTCATGGCAACTTTACGCGAACTAGATCGGCCTTGTAAACGGATTATGATTGTTGGAGGCGGTAATATTGGTACTCGTTTAGCGTTAGCTTTAGAGAAAAAATACCACGTTAAATTAATTGAAAGAAATGTAGAACGGACAGAAATAATTTCGGAAATTTTACATAAAACCATAGTGTTACAGGGTGATGCAGCAGATGAAGATTTGCTAAGAGAAGAAAATATTGACGAAACTGATATTTTTTGTGCGATAACTAATGATGATCAAATTAATATATTATCTGCTATGTTAGCCAAACGTATGGGGGCTCGTAAAGTTATGGCTTTAATTAACCGACCAGCCTATGTAGATTTAGTGGAAAGTAGCACAATTGATATTGCTATCTCTCCGCAACAAGCTACGATTGGTACTTTATTAGCTCATATACGGCAGGGTGATGTGGTGGTAGTACATTCATTAAGACGTGGTGCTGCTGAAGCGATAGAAGCAATTGCTCATGGCGATAAAAAATCTTCTAAAGTTGTTGGACGCCGGATTGAACAGATTAAGTTACCCAAGGGTACAACTATTGATGCTATTGTACGCGGAGATAAAGTTATAATGGCTCATCATGATACAGTTATAGAATCAGATGATCATGTAATTTTATTTTTGGCTGATAAAAAACATATTGCTACAGTGGAGAGACTGTTTCAGGTTGGAGTTATGTTTCTATAATTTAACCCTTGTACAGTTGACAAATGGTCAGTTAAAATATAATGGAAATTTTGTATTTACTAACCATACTGTTAAAATTGTAGCTAGTATAACAATTCTTGATTATGAATGCTTAATTCTTAACGAAATTCAATATAAAATTCTTGATATAATACATTTAATTGGGAAACTCTATACATTACTGTTGTAGGATTTGGATTTTAATTTTAACTAAAGGAAAATACATGTTATCAAATCTGCATGAATTAAAAACAATGCTAAATCATCAAGGGCTATTTTTTTGTTTTGGTGGCCCAATATCGCAGCAACTTATGGTTGGTATTGGTGATACTTTGAGAAATAAAATGAAATTTGATGATGCCGATTCCTCAACAATTGTCAAGGTATTTGCCATGTTTGTGGAACAAAGTCAAAATATCATTCATTATTCAGCTGAAAAAACTCCTCCTAATGATGATAAAGCTGAAATGAGCAGCGGCATTATTGGAGTTGGTTATGATAATAATTATTATTATGTTTCATGCGGCAATATAATCCACAATGAAGTCGTTGACTCACTTAGTGAGCAGTTAAGAAAGTTACAGGTTATGGATAGAGATGAACTCAAAAAATACTATAAAGAAAAGCGTCGAAATGAAACTCCTGAAAGTAGTAAGGGAGCTGGATTAGGTTTTATAGAATTGGCTAGGAAATCAGTGAAACCAATTGAATTTAATGTTCAAAAAATTGATGATGATTTTTCATTTTTTTCTTTAAAAACAACAATTTAAATTATTATTAACTAATGTTACGCAGAAAAATATTTTTGAAATTGTATAGAATTTCATTAAAAATTAAGCATTCATAATAATGGTAGGGAATTTTAACTTTAAGTACTGTAGTAAACTGATAGTGGAATGACATTATTACAATAGACCTAAAATGATTGAAAATAAAAATCTTCCATGTTATATATTATAATAAGCAAATATCTATTCCATTGTAGCTTAAAATTATTTTTATAAATACCAAATTTTTAAGGTTGCATAATATTTGCAATAAAGGAATCAAAACTTATGAGCAATAAGCGATTTAAAGTTCAAACTCATTTGTTGGAAACTGGTGCTGAAGAATTACAACGTCATATTGCTCGGTGTACAATCCCGTTATTTTTTCTCTTCTGCAAAATTAACTAAATTTTTAAATGATCGAGAAGCGATGGATCAAGCTTTTGAAGCGTTAGAATATCCTTCTGGTATTGTATATCCTATGACATTCAAAGAATCTGAAAAAGTAAAAATTATTATGTATTTACGAGGATTATCCTCACCTTCAACAATTATTTTATATATTTTTCTTGGATTTTCTAACTATCTTATTTGGATGTTTATCTAATCGCTATCTATTACCTTTAACCAAGGAACGATATTATGTGTGGCATAGTCGGTGCTGTTGCAGAACGTGACGTTGTACCAATTCTGATTGAAGGTTTGAAGCGTCTTGAATATCGTGGTTATGATTCGGCTGGGATCGCTACTATAAATTATCAATCAAATGGACTTGAATATCAAAAAGTAACTGGAAAAGTCAGGGCTTTGGAAGCTAAACTTAAAGACAATTATCTCTATTCACCCACAGGAATTGCTCACACTCGTTGGGCTACACATGGTAAACCAAGTATTGAAAATGCTCATCCACAGATGTCTAGTGAAATTGTTGCGGTCGTACACAATGGTATTATTGAAAACCATGTACAATTACGCTCTTACTTAGAACAACGCGGGTATGGATTTAACTCAGAAACTGATACTGAGGTACTAGCTCATCTAATTCATCATAATTTTAATAAAGGACTTGATTTACGAATTGCCATAAGCAAATCCTTGGAATTAGTAGAAGGTACATATGCAATAGCAGTTATTAGTCCCAAAGAACCTGGGCGTTTGATAGCTGCTCGCCGTGGTAGTCCTTTAATAATCGGTGTTGGCATTGGGGAATATTTCGTTGCTTCTGATGTAATGGCTTTGATTCCAGTTACCCAACAAATAATTTGCTTGGAAGACGGTGATATTGTTGATATAAGAAGGGATAGTTTACATATTATTGATTTTGCAGGTAATACAGTTACACGTCCAGAATATACCAGCAAACTACAGGCCGATGCAGTAGAGCGTGGTGAGTCTCGTCACTACATGCACAAAGAAATATTCGAACAACCGCAAGTGGTAAAGAATACCATAGAAAATCGTGTCCATGCTGGAAAGGTATTGGAAGCTATTTTTGGTCATAATGCTCAACGCTTATTAGCCAAAATTGAAGCAGTGCAGATTATTGCTTGTGGTACGAGTTACCATGCTGGATTGGTGGCCCGGCATTGGATTGAAACGCTAATAAAAATCCCTTGTGTGGTTGAAATTGCTAGTGAATTTCGCTATCGGCAGCCATTAGCTAACTCCAATACTCTAATTGTAACTTTGTCTCAATCTGGTGAAACGGCAGATACTCTGGCTGCATTGCATGAGGCAAAACGCTTAGGGTTCGGTCCTAGTTTAGCAATTTGTAATGTACCAGAAAGTTCATTAGTACGAGCCTCGGATATGGTTTTGATGACTCATGCTGGCCCAGAAATAGGAGTGGCTTCAACTAAAGCTTTCACTACTCAGCTAGTTTCTTTGTTAATGTTGACAGCAGTATTGGGTCATAGAAATGGTATGACTGCTGAGTTAGAGAAAAAAATTGTGGATGCTCTGTTGGCATTACCAACTCAACTGGAACGAGTGTTAGAATTGAATGAACCAATTAAACAGTTAGCTCAACGGTTTGCAGATAAACAACATGCGTTATTTTTGGGACGTGGAATTCATTATCCAATTGCGATGGAAGGGGCATTAAAATTAAAGGAAATATCTTATATCCATGCAGAAGCATATCCAGCCGGTGAATTGAAACACGGGCCTTTGGCTTTGGTGGATGCGGAGATGCCAGTGATTGCGGTAGCTCCCAATGATGCCTTGCAGGAAAAGTTGAAATCTAATTTACAGGAAGTTCATGCTCGAGGTGGGCAGTTGTATATTTTTGCTAATCATCGGGCTATAATGCAAAAATCTGATTATATTAAGGTTATAGAATTAGGAGAAGTTGATGAAATTATCTCGCCTATTGTTTACACTATTCCTCTCCAATTATTAGCTTATCATGTAGCTGTGATTAAAGGAACCGATGTTGATCAGCCTAGAAATTTAGCTAAATCAGTTACGGTGGAATAGTATTTAGCATTTATCACCCAATTTAACTATAAACTTAACTATTAAAATATGCTTAAACATTTTGCTAAAAATTTCATTGCCGGT
>DAOUSR010000074.1 GCA_030627125.1 Thioploca sp. | reverse complement strand
TGAAAAAAATGAGGAAAAAACAATATTACTAATATTTATTGCAATATTAGATAGACTATCTTCAAAAAGAGCAACAATTAAATTATAAATTGCTGTTATAAAAGCTGAAAATAAAAAAGCGCCTATTGTATATAATGAGAATCTTTTTGTTTTATTTTCATCAAGCATTCTATTGACTCCTATTTAAATTTAATTTCCAAAATATATTGAAAATTTCACCGGCATCATGTATAATATCCTAAATTAACATAAGATTACAGACCTAAATATGTCGAATATAACCACTTTTTGGGGTATTTAATGAAGATTAATGATAAAATTAAAATTATGCGGCAATGCAAAGGATGGACACAGGAAGAGATTGCTGAAAAGCTAGACTGGGCAGTTAATAGTTATACAAAAGTTGAACGTGGAAAGACGGATATTAAATTAGAAAAGTTAAAACAAGTTGCAAAAATACTAGAAGTAGATATATCTGAATTAATTGATTCTGATGAAAAAACAGTCATAAACTTTGCTGAAAATTGTTCTCATGGTAATAATAATCACTGTATCGTTTTAACTGAATCCCAATGTGTACATGAATTAGAAAAATCTCAACTTATCGTAGAACATAAAGATAAAGAAATAGATTTACTTAAACAACAGATAAACGACTTACGGGAAGTTAATACTTTATTGAAAACTAAGAATAATTAGCAAGTTCATTTGATTTTAGTAACTCATCGCCTTTGCCATCATTATTGGCATCAAGGATAGCAATAATTGTAGCCGTGAAGTCGTGTTTAATAATTGACACTAAAAAGATCCTCTGTTTTGTCGTTGTGTTTTGCACCACGACCATTTTTTATTTTGGTGTTTTTCTTCACGGGTTCTAGCTTTTCTCCTAAATGTTCTTCCATGTCCAGTATTCTACGCAAACCAATTTTTATATATTCATCCTGTGATTCAATGCTAATACTTTTACGTTCTAAATTTTTAGCTACAGAAGCAGTAGTAAATGTTCCTGAAAACGGGTCAAGCACAACATCCCCTTTATTGCTACTAGCACGGATTATTCTATTCAATAATGCTTCTGGCTTTTGTGATGGGTGTTCTTCATATTCGTGCATACGGTAACGAACCCTAGAGAATTCCCATACATTACCAGGTACTTTTTTAGTGTTATACAATTTTGGGGTGTCACCCCTATAGTCAATTAGTTTTCGTTTAGCTCCAGTTTTAGCTTCCACAAGAATATCATCAGCATTAAAACAATAGGATTTTGGGTTTTTCACACAGTGTAAAATGGGTTCATATTTTGAACCGTAATATTTTTTTGCTTGGACTCCAGAACTATCATAAGACCATACAATGCGGCTCAGAACTTCCAATTTATCTCTTACATAAATATCAAAATAAGGCATGGCTTGCGTACTGGTCATTAAATATAACGTTCCTGTAGGTTTTAATACCCTTATGCACTCATCAATCCATTTATATGCCCAATTTACATATTCTGCATTCGATGACCAACTATCTTTAAATTTAGAGAATTTTTTCCCAATATTATAGGGAGGGTCAACAAACACTAAATCAACTGAATTGCTTTCAATTTCAGATTGCAATACTTCCAAAGCATCACCATGATGAATTATGTGGTTTGTATCTTCGTATTTTTTCATCGGTTGATGTTTCTCCTATATTTTATTTTACAACCTAACTTATTATTATCAAGTATACTTGCTATGATACTCCTAAGATATTAACCGATAAATCAGGCAAGTTTGCCCTGATAATAGTTATCCTGACTTTTCGCCTTGATATTCCGCAGTATTTACCGTGAATTCAGGCAAATTTGCCTGCTATTCAAATTATCATGTTAAATACACCTGATAAGTTGATATTATCCGCTAAATCAGGCATGCTAACGTAAAAAATTTAACACACCCTTAAAATAATATAATAATCATACTTAATTTTTATGTCAAGCAAAGATTTTAATTTACTCACAGAAATGCGAGAATTAACTCGTAAGGTGTATAAGCGTAGCGTCATACACCAAATCCGTCCATATAGTGCATAACGCTTTTGCTACCCTACATATTGCAATTTTTAATAAAGTACAAGCAAAGTTTCATACAACAATATCGTGTGATGTCTAACATTAAGCTCATCCGCAACAGTCAGGTACAGCCATTAGTCGGCATATACTGTGCCAATTTCCCATTTAAGTCAACTATTTCAAATAGATAATTTGATTATGTATACACAATCAAATGAATAAAATCACTGGAGATTAAGTAAGCAATTTTTTTCCATATATAAATTGACCACATATAGTTCCATTAAAATCAGCTATTTCTGGTAAATGTCCCCATTTAGTAAAACTATATTTTTTCAGTAAGTTAACACTAGCATCGTTGACATCAATTAAGACCGCAAATAAATTTCTAAAGCCTAATTCAATGGCATATTGCAAAACATATTCAACAAGTTGTTTTCCCACTCCTTGTTTTCTAAAATCTGCATGGATATAAAAGCTTATTTCCGCAACAGATTCCAAAGCTTTCCTACCAGCCCTATGTGCGGTTAAACTACACCATCCATATATAATATTATTTTGTTCTGCTACGAATATTGGATATTTATTATTATGTTGTGCAAACCATTGTTCCATTTTAGATATAGTGACAGGTTCTAAATCAGCAGTACAAAACTGTTCAGCAACAGCTTGATTATATATTTCAGTTATTGATTTCAAATCAGCAATCGTGGCAATTCTTATATTCATTTTGTATTAACTTCAGTTGCAATCAAATTTGCTTAGAACCCAACCATTTCCAACTTACTCCCATCGCAATTATACAAATTATAGCAGCACTTAAATAGTTTATCGATGGTCCATAACTGTCCCAAGTATAACCACTAACTAAGCTACCTATAGCACCACCAGCTCCAAAACTTAAACTGCCATAAAGTGCTTGAGCTTTTCCTTGATGGTTGTCAGAAAAATGTTGGCGAATAAGATGCATAGCTACAGCATGATGTATTCCAAAACTTGCTGCATTTAATAATTGTGCAAAAATTAATATTGTCGCCGATTCAACATAACAGCCAATTAGCAACCAACGTATTGCAGTTAAAGCAAAACTAAACGTAAATAAAAAATTGGCCGAAAATTTAGTAAATAAACGGTGTATGATCAAAAAAATTACTATTTCTGCTACTACTCCTAAAGCCCACAGAGAACCTATTTCATTGCTAGAATAAGCATTATTTTTAAGATAAATTGAGTAAAAAGTATAATAAGGGCCATGACTCAACTGCATTAAAAAACAGCTTGCAAATAGAGCTATGACAGTTGGGCGTTTAATAATTTGATAAAATGATTCGGTAGAGGTAGATAAATGAACGGTTGCTTGAGTTGGAATTAATAAGGTAGTCAAGCAAATACAAGTAAATAAACCGATTAATAATATTGGTAATAACGTGATGCTGGCATATTGAAATAACCAACCAAATAATATGACGGTTATAATAAAACCAACCGATCCCCATAAACGAATTATGCCATAACGGTGTGATTGATTGCCTAATAACGCAAAAGTTACAGCTTCAAATTGTGGTAAAGCTGCATTCCAGAAAAAACTAAATAAAAATAACACTATAACTAACCAATTATAGCTCTGCTCCAATAATATTCCAGCAAAACATAGTACTGTCAAAATAGAGCTGAATCGAACCAATAATATATGTTTTCCAGTGTGATCTGCAATCCAACCCCAAATATTAGGGGCAATTATTTTGGTTGCCATAATGACAGCCATTAATTCACCGATAGCTTGAGCATCAAAGCCTAAAGTATGTAAATACAAACCCCAATAAGGAACTAAAGCTCCTAAACTACCAAAATAAAACAAATAAAATACCGATAACTGCCAGTAATAACTCATAATTAATTATTAAACACGTTCTTTTATATCAACCCATGCTTCAGCAGGAGTTTTCCAATTTTCTAACTCAGTAATATCATAACACTTGCTTCCATCTAAAACTCCTAAATTTAATAACAAATGGCATTTAAATATGCTCACTTAATAATATTAAAATTTATATACTTACTGTCAAGATATAGAGCATTTCCCAATTGAATAGAATGTATTTATACAAATTAAATGACTGATATTTATATTGAAGTTAATTAAGAATTAAGAATTGCTATAACATACTCTCAAATTTACATATTGACTACAGTAGCCTAATTATTATACTATGAACAAGTTTTGAAATTTCCACTTCCACATCTAAAATTACACTTATATTTCTTAGTATCAGAAGGTAATATTATGGCCACATTGTACACTGAAACTACTTCTCAAGAATCATGGGATGAACATACTAAAGATTATTTTAAAAATATTATATTTGGAATTCTATTATTATCTTTTGCACTAATAATATTATTTTGGAATGAAGGTAATGTTATATATCGAGTGCAAACATTAGAAGAAGGTGAGCGTGAAATTGTATCGATTGATGCCAATCAAGTTGATCTATTTAATGAAAGTAAACTGATTCACTTAAGTGGTCCAGCAATGACTAATGAAGTATTAACCGATGAGAAATTTGGAGTTAATGCTACTGACGTAATAAAATTACGACGGATAGCGGAAATGTATCAATGGCAAGAAAATCAACATTCTGAATCATTATTAGATGGCAAAAAAATTGTTACCATGGCTTATACCTATAAAAAAATTTGGTCAACTGAATATATTAATTCTAAAAGAAAATTTAAACATTTTATCGGCCATAAAAATCCATCCATGCCTATAATAAGTAAGGAATTTATTGCTGAACAAGTAACTTTGGGAGAATTCACTCTATCAGATGGGATTGTCAATCAATTAAATAATTATCAACATTTTCCTATAGAAGAATCTACCACCAAAGTTCAAGACATTATTGATTCCAAAGTATCTTTAAAGTTTGGTAATTATTATATTGGCAAGGACCCCGCTTATAATCCTCAAATAGGTGATTTACGAATTAGATTTGAAGTTGTCCTACCAACTACAATCAGTATTATTGCTAAACAAGCTGACTCTGATTTAATTCCATATCAAACCAGAGCTGCTGGAAAACTTGAATTATTTGAATATGGTACGGTCGATACCAATACTATGTTTAAACAAGCCAAAGTTTTTAATAATAATTTTGTTTGGTTTTTACGATTTGTGGGATTTTTATTAATGTTTGTTGGCCTTGGAGTAATTTTTCAAGTATTTAGAATTTTAACAGCTATAATACCATTTTTAAATAGTATAATTGGTTATATTAGTTGGTTTGCAGCTTTTATTTTTGCTATCACATTTACTATAGATACTATTGCAATTTCTTGGTTATATTATCACCCGTTAGCAGCTATCATTCTGATGCTAATCTCTCTAAGCTTTTTATTCTTGTTGAAAGGTATGCAAAATGTTACAAAAATTAAAGGCCAACAAACTGTTATGCCACCACAACCTATGTCAAGAGAACAAGTACCACCAGCACCTAGATTAGCTCCAGAAATTGCTGTGCCAATTAAGTAATATCTACATTATATAATTATATGCGTTATCAACTTATCGCAGGAAAACACAATGCCTAAAGTACTAATCCCCCTAGCCCAAGGCTGTGAAGAGCTGGAAGCAGTAACAATTATTGATTTACTACGGCGTGCCAATATTACCGTTATTACCGCCGGTTTGGATGCAACTCCAGTAACCGCCAGCCGTGGCGTAGTTCTGATTCCTGATACAACCCTTGCTGAAGCTTTAAATCAAGAATTCGATATGCTAGTATTACCAGGTGGGTTGCCGGGAGCTGATCATCTTAATAATGATTCTCGTATCCATAAATTGCTTAAAGATATGCAAGGTAAATATATTGCCGCTATCTGTGCTGCTCCTAAGATATTAGCTAATGCGGGGTTATTAACTGGCAAATCGGCTACCAGTTATCCGGGAGTGTTGGACACAGTATCAACGGTCAATTTTATAGATAAACCAGTAGTTCGAGATGGACAAATTATTACTAGTAGAGGCCCGGGTACAGCAATGGATTTTTCCTTAGAATTAATCGAAATATTAGTTGGACGAGATATTCGTGCCAAAGTAGAAGCAGGTTTAGTACGTTAATTATGCACAAACAACGTGGCGTAATCATTATAATTGTACTTTGGTTCATTGTAGTTGTTACTGTCATCGTGGCAGCTTTGGCCAACGAGACTCGTTTAGCAGCTAAAGCCGTATTTCATAATAAACAAGGGTTACAAACCTGGAATGACACTATACAAGCTTTAAATGTAGCTAAGATAGAATTGCTCATCAATCGTATGCCAGACCCACCGGGCGAAGAACAAGATATACCTCTGGATGAACGTAAGGATAAAAGATACCGTTTTAATGGGCAAGTTCTTACTTTAGCGTATCCAATCCCAGAAACTGTTTCTATTCGTATTTATGATAATTCTGGTAAAATTAACCTGCAAAGTTTATCAAAAGTGCATTTACGCCAATTATTGGAACAACGGGTTGGTACTGATCCAGAAAAATTACAACCATTAGAAGATGCTTGGAATGATTGGATAGACAAGGATGATTTTGAACGAGTTAATGGAGCGGAAAAAAAATATTATGAAACTTTATCTCCACCTTATGAACCACGTAATTTTCGGATAGAAACTGTAGAAGAGATTTTATTAATAAAGGGTTTTGCCGAGGTTTTTAAAGGAATGGAAATTGATACAATTTTTACTGTCTATGGCAATAGCTCTCGTGGTATTAATCCTAATCTAGCTACTCGTGAAGCTCTTATGTTGCTACCCGGTATGACAGGAACTGCTGCTGATACAATTTTAACGAAACGACGCAAGAAAGATTTTAAATCTTTTAATGATTTGAGTGAATTCATAGAACCTGAACAGTTAACCAAAGTTCGTCCTTGGATAAATTTTGCTAGTAGTAATTTTTATACTATAGCAGTTCAAACTAAAGCAAAGATTGAAGATGATGAACTAGATACAAAAGAGCTTACTAAGAAAAATACTCCACCAATTTCAACTGAAGATATCCAACGAGCTTATATGGTTACAGTGCAAACAAAAGGTTTTAATCAATTGCCAGAAGTATTGTTAGTCAATCCATACGGAATTTTACCTAACACTGCCCATGAACAACTCGTTGATGAAGATGATAATTTTAATAAAGGCTTCAGTCCATTTTAACCTTTATACAAGATTATGTAAGTTGTTTATAATAAAGAATTGCCATCACATAGGGATAATCCCTTACCCAAATTCATTTCAATTGTAAATTATTCGTCAGTTTCTATGCTAATATTACATTACAGCATTCTCAATTTAATGAGTTAATTTAACAATTTGAAATTTATACTGAATTTCATTAATAATTAAGCATTCATAATTAAGAATTGCTATAAATATATGAATTAAAAGGTATGTTTCCCGGCCAACGAGATATGATTGATAAATCTATTAAACAATGGCAAAATTTACGCAAAAATTTACATTCTACATTTACTAATATTTCTAATAAAGTGGAGGGTGCTTATGTAGCATATAAAATTGATGAAATTCAGGGACGAAAAAATTTAGTATAATTGCTAAAGCTTTATTAAAAGAAGCTAATACGGTTTTAGATAATGCTGAAACCACTAAATCATTAAGAGGAACTTTATGAATAAATTTTTACCATTATTAATTCTTGTTGCATTGTTAGGATGTGACGAAGATGGAACCGCAACCATTGATGTTGTTAAAAATCGAGTCAATAACCAAATCCAGAGTTTGGTTGGGAAAGGCGATATAGCTCTCCAAAAGTATGATAATAAGATCAAGCAAGTTAAGGCTGATCTAATTAGAGTGAAAGTGTCTCGGAAAACTTTTGATCAGAAGTTGCAGGAGAAGAAAAATTCTCTTACCAATTTGGCAACTAATCCGCAAGAAAATCAACAAAAAGTCAATCTGTTACAAGCTACTATCCAACAAATGGAAACTCTGCTCCAACAAATTAGTACTGCAGAAACTAAGTTGGCTAATGCTTTTACAACTTTGACTAATAATCGGGATTTAGTTAAGGCTAAGATTGATGCTTTGCAGGCTAAACGAGATATGATGGAGGCTATGCGTACTGTGCAAGAGTATAACACCTTTGAAGGAGATTTGGAAAATTTAGGTGGTGATATGGAAAGCACTTTTTCAAGTATGCAAAAAGAAATCTATGCGATTGAAGCCGAAATTGAAGTTGAAAATCTGTTAAATCAAGCTGATAATTTATAAATTAACTGGAGTCTGAGCTAAGTCTTAGACTTCAATATTCAGATGGGTATCCAAAGCACGTTAGGGTTTGGGATTTAATCATAAGTGTTCATCACCAAATAATACGGGGTAATCGTTTGAATAAACAAGCTATATTAGATGCAGCATTAAGTCCATTTGCAGAATATTGCAATGGTTTTAGTTTTCAAGGAAATAATGGCAATAATTATATTATCACACCATTATTAGCTGTTGGTAAAGATAAAATTTGCTCATCAAGGTTTATTGGGTTATGATATTGCACAATTAGGCAACACCCAGTGTCATTTTAAAATTATAGGTAACTCAAATGCTAAACATTTTATTTGCTGGTGTTTCCTTAGCATACACGGGGTTTAAACTGTATCGAAGTGTAAAAGAAACAAAAATCTCTCCATCAACTAAGGATATTATTAAAAAAGAAGAGGTAATATCTACTACCTGTTTATTAGCCAATTCTCAAAAAGTGGCCACAAATTTATCGGTTGTAAGTGAAGACTATGACGATATTATTAGGAAAAACACAGTTCAAGATTTTGTCATATCTTCAGTTTCATTGGGCTTGGCAATACTAGGTAGTATAGTCTATTCTCCTCTTATCATTGTTAGCATAGCTGGTTTAGCCTATGTTACGATTCCAATTTGGAAGAAAGGTTATCATTCATTGTTTAAAGAACATCAAGTCAACATGTCTGTATTGGATTCCATTGCATTACCAGGAATTTTCCTCACCGGGCATTACATTATTGCTGCTATTGCCTACTGGTTATATTACTTTAGCCAAAAACTGCTATTACAAACCGAAAATAATTCAAAGAAAAGTCTCATCGGTATCTTTGCAGAACAACCTAGTTTTGTTTGGATCTTAAAAGATGATGTTGAGATTGAAATTCCATTTAACACCTTGCAAATTGGAGATATCATTGTGGTCAATGCTGGAGAAACTATTCCAGTAGATGGTGTTATTAGCTATGGTATTGCTTCCATAGATCAACATGTCTTAACTGGTGAATCCCAACCATCAGAAAAGGAACAGGGAGAGCAAGTATTTGCATCAACGGTTTTGTTGTCTGGCAAAATCCATATTAAAGTTGAAAAAGCGGGAAAAGATACTGTAGCTGCTAAAATTAGTGAAATGCTTATCTCTACTATAGATTTCAAAACATCTATCCAATCTAGGGGTCAAAAAATAGCTGACGATACAGTATTGCCAACAATAGTTACGAGTGTTTTGGCTTTACCGGTTGCAGGACTGACCGGTACAACTGCTGTACTATTTTCATGTATTGGAGATAATGTTAGGATAATTTCACCTATCAGCGTGTTAAACTTTCTTAAAATTGCCTCTGAACAGAGTATTCTCATAAAAGATGGCCGTGTTTTAGAATTGTTAAATAAAGTTGATACTGTCGTTTTTGATAAAACAGGTACTTTGACCCAAGAACAGCCTCATGTTGGAAAAATCTATACGTTGCAAAATTATCAAGAAAACGATTTACTAGAATATGCAGCAGCAGCTGAATATAAACAGAAACATCCTGTTGCTAAAGCGATTATTCAAGCTGCTAATGACCGCCAATTAAATCTACCGCAGATTGAAGAAGCCAAGTATGAGATGGGTTATGGTATTAAAGTAACTATAAATAACCGACTTATTTTAGTAGGTAGTATTCGCTTCATGGAAATGGAAAAAATTGATATTCCGAAAAAAATAAGAAAAATTATATCTGGTTGTCACGAGTTTGGTTATTCATTAGTTATGGTAGCGATTGACAATCAACTGGCTGGTGTTATTGAGTTACATGCAACGATTCGTCCTGAAGCAAAAAGTATTATTGCAGGTTTACGTAAACGCAATATGTCCATATGCATTATTTCTGGGGATCATGAAAAACCAACTCAACAATTAGCTGAAGAACTTGGTATAGAGAATTACTTTGCAGAGACCTTACCAGAAAATAAGGCTAACCATATTCAACAACTAATTGATGCTGGGAAAGTAGTTTGTTTTGTTGGTGATGGTATAAATGATTCTATTGCTTTGAAAAAAGCCCATGTTTCTATTTCCTTAAAAGGTGCTTCAACTGTTGCAACAGACACCGCGCAAATTATATTGATGGACGCAAGCCTAAAACATCTTTGTCAAGTATTTGAACTTGCTGATGATTTAGATAAAAACTTAAATACTGGTTTAATAACAACAATCATTCCCGGACTCACTGTCATTGGAGGCGTTTTCCTAGTACATTTAGGGATTGTTGCTTCTGTCGTGATGTTTAATGCTGGTTTGTTAGCTGGTGTAACTAACTCCATGTGGCCATTATTAAAACATAATAAGAACAAGAAATTGCCTAGGTAGCTGAAAAATGAGTCACAACGATAAATTTGCTCCACCACTTGGAAACGATATTTATGCGGAATTTTATCAATTACGCAAAAATGCTTCCACAATGACTGTGTCTACAGTTGAATGGTTTCATAACCATCTGCCAATTTTGTTAGACGAAGTACGCTATAAAACTGGAAGCGACACACTTTCTATATTGAGTGTAGGAAGCGGTGAAGGCGATATTGATATTGAAATTATAAAAACAATTTTGCCTCACTTAAATTCTCCATGGAAAAAATTGAAATATGATGCACTTGAACCAAATGTTGCCCATAGAAACCGTTTTTTAGAACGCTTGAGTGAAAACTTATTCAATGAGAACGTCAGTGTTTCAGTCCATAATACTTCTTTTGGAATGGTGGATGGATTGAAAAATAATGAATCCTATGACCTTATCATCTTTGTTCAGGTACTATACTACTTCCAAGTTCCCTCTCAAATTATCCAACGTGCCATATCCCAAACTAAAACTAACGGACGGGTAATTATCGTTCACCAATCAGCTATTGGTATACCCGAAATCCAACGTGAACATATGTTGAGTTTAAAAGGTGATGAAAATGAAATTTTAACCACCGAAGATATTAAAAAACTACTTGGGCAAGAAAATATTTCCTATTGTTATCACAATGTAAATGCTTATTTAAATGTAACAGAATGCTTTAATCAATCAGAAATTGGCTTGAAAATTTTATCCTTTTGTATGGAATGTGATTTACGTAAGATTCCTAAAAATCAATTAATGAAAGTATTACAAACAATGAAAAACTATGCAGAAGTTAAAGATGAAAATTCAGTTCTGTATGAACCAATTGGTGTTTTTATCACAAATAGCATTCATTTGAATGTCAAAAAGATTGCAGAAGACATTGACCCAGTTGATGACTACCGACAATTAGCTCAAAAGTTTGATTGGCAAAAGGTATTTGAATCTATAAATAGCAACTCCATTCGATTATTAGATGTTGCTTGTGGAACTGGTCGCTGGATACAGGCTTTTCTCTACTATTTGGAATCGCAAATTTCGCAATCCGGCAAGGTAGACATAGTATATGATTTACTAGATAATTCTGAAAGTTCTTTAATACAAGCAGTTGCAAAAATAAGTTCTCCCTTAAAATTAGGCACTAAATACATTTCTCCAATTCAGACCATAAAGTTAGAAAAAAACTATTACGATGCGATATGGTCAATGCATGGTTTTTACGCTATTCCACAACATGATTTAACCTTGGTAATAGAAAAATTTCTAGCTAGCCTTAATGAAACTGGAAGTGCATTTATTGCTCAAGCAACTCGTGATTCATTCTACGTCAATTTTTATACTAAATACCTTGAAGCATTTAAACATGGGAAAGGGACAAAATTTGTAGCAGCAGAAGATATCACGAAGGCTTTAGAAACTTTGGGCATTGAATATCAAGTACATGTCATTAGTTACGCTGAAAAAATAGCAGAGGACGATTCTGTATCTGTGGCACATTATATTCTGAATGAAGCCACAATCAATTCTTTTAGTGAAGAAGACCCTTCCGAAACAGCTTCAGCACCTAAAAATGTACAGTTGAAAGATTTACTTGCTAACCAAGATATGAAAAACTATCTGCAATCATTCATTAAGGATTCAACCTATTATTTTCCAGAAGAAATATGGCTCATCTCATTTAGAAAACATGAAAAACTTAGATAATTGCGATTCAGTTAATCCGTTAGCTCCAAATGCAGCAGAAATGCAACGGTTAATAGAAATTGCAATGAAGTTCATTA
Organism: Thioploca sp.; assembly: GCA_030627125.1. GTDB lineage: Bacteria > Pseudomonadota > Gammaproteobacteria > Beggiatoales > Beggiatoaceae > DRQV01. Next base: position 2,394 of record DAOUSR010000074.1, on the reverse strand, counting down.
TTCCATATCAAGAAAATCCGGACAAATTTCCTTTAAACGGTTCTGGAGTTGAATGGTTACACTTTGGTGGAATAAACAGTGAAATGGATAATGCGGTAAAACTAGCAAAATCAGTAGCAGAACCATTACCAGAAGTTAGTAATGTCGATTTTGAAGAATTACTACATGATATTTTTGAACGACTTGTTCCATGTAGCACCAATGATAATAGTGGCGGATATCTAGCTTACATTCCCGGCGGTGGTATTTTTCATGCAGTTTTAGCTGATTTTATTGCATTATCGCTCAATCGATACGTCACCATATTCATGGCTGCACCAGGATTAGCTGCTATTGAAGAGCAAGTTATACGTTGGTTGTGTGATATAGTAGGCTTTCCACTGGAAGCGGGAGGAGTAATTACCTCTGGTGGTTCTATAGCCACTATTACAGCTATTCACGCTGCACGTATGCATAAATTTGCTGACAGAAATTTTTCAACTGGAACTATCTATGTCAGTGAACAAGCTCACTATTGTGTAGAACAAGGTTTAGTACTCTGTGGATTTCCCCCGCAAAACATTCGCAAAATAGCAACTGGTAAAGATTTTAAAATACGTATTGAGCTTATTGAAGAAGCAATAAGGTTGGATAAAACTAATGGACTCCATCCATTTCTATTAGTTGCAACTGCTGGTACAACAAATACTGGTGCAGTGGATAATATACTGGAAATAGGCAAATTAGCCCAAAAGCACAATATGTGGTTTCATGTAGATGCTGCTTATGGTGGATTTTTCATGCTAACTGAACATGGCAAATCAATTATGCAAGGCATTGAACAAGCTGATTCAGTGGTTCTCGATCCACACAAAGGTATGTTTCTTCCTTATGGCACTGGTGCTTTACTCGTAAAAGATAAGAATAAATTGCGTAAGTCTTTCGATTTTACTGGTACCTATTTACCGGCATTACAAGATAGCTCATATGTTCCTGAAGATATCATGCATCTCTCTCCAGAACTCACTAGAGATTTTCGTGGTTTTAGAATATGGTTATCGGTAAAAATGTTAGGCATTAAACCATTCCGCAAACAGCTGGAGGAAAAACTTAGTTTGGCACAATGGGTAACTGAACAATTATTGCAAATTCCTAATATTCGTATAGTCTCACATCCGCAATTATCTATTCTGACTTTTAAGTTAGAACCCTTAGAATATACTCTCAATCCTAAAAAATTAGATAATCTTAATATCAAGTTATTGGATGCAATTAATAGACGTGGCAATATCCTACTATCTCCATTTAGGGGTATACAAGATGGTGAGTTCGCTATTCGGATAGCAATTCTCTCATTTAGAACAGCCAAAAAACATCTTGAACAGGGTATAAGTGACATTCAAAATGCAACGAAGCAACTATAGCAATTCTTAATTATGAATGCTATAACTACGTGATACAGTAACATTATATCCAAATATTTTTTCACCCTGCCCAATCTCTCGCTGCGAGACATGGAGAGGCAAAGCCGAAGTCGAGTATAGCATATCTCGATTAAATAATATACAAAAAAGATATGATAAAATAGAGAAAAAATAATACAATCGTATGAAATAAGGTTCAATACGTAAATTAACGAAGAGATTTAAAGAGATAGGAACATCCAAAGCCTTACGGTGGTGGACGAAATCCAGCTATTGGAAGGTGAAGATTATATAAGAGATTTAATTAAAGCAAAACCTGACTTAGTTTTTGATGAAGTATGTGTTGAATATAATAAGAATTTTGAACCAAAAGTAGGTCGTTCAACAATTGATAGGACTCTAAAGAAAATGAATATAACTCGTAAAACAAGGTTTGATGGTAGAAACCCCAGAAAGATAAATTAATGTATTATAAGAATGATATAGTTCTGTTTGAACCAGAAAATTTAATTTACATTGATGAAATGGGTGTAGCAAGAAACATAACTCGTGTCTATGCACGTTCTGAAAAGGGTACACGAGCATGAGAATTCCATTACTCCAGGAACTAGAGTTAGTGCGGTTGGTGCGTTAGGGGTTGATGGGATGGTAGCAGAAATGTGTTATGAAGGCACTATGAATGCTATCGTATTTAGATGTTGAGCATATTTTAATTCCGGTATTACTACCTTCTCATGTAGTCATTCTTGACAATGCTAAAGTTCATTACGATGAAGAAGCTATTGCAATGATTGCTCCACTACTTGTTGCTGTTGGTGCAGTTTATTCCGTTGTAACTACTTAGGAATGAGGATTCTATAAAATCCTAAACGTCTTAATCAAGAATACCATGATGCTGGTAATCCAGTTATGAGTATGGATGTTAAAAGAATTAATCGGAAATTTCTTTCGTCAAGGAAAAGTTTATACGCAAGATATTATAAATGTTTAT
>DAOUSR010000233.1 GCA_030627125.1 Thioploca sp. | reverse complement strand
TGTAAATTAATTATTGTTGTGGTATAACTATTTGTATTTTAACAAATTCATAAAGTAATTATTTTATCAATGCGTAAGTCCTACATAATTAAGAATTGCTATAATCTACTTAATCTCCTCCAATCCCGGCAACCCATCCACAATTTTCATAGTTTCAATACTTACTCGCACAATCCGTTTTACCAAGTCTACAATGTAACGTGGGTCTTCTGACCAGTCGTTGGGATTGGATTCCACAGGATTGACAAAACTTGAAAAAGATATTTAAGTAATATATTATAATTAACATATACGGTTTTTAGTATAAATTTACTTGGGGTAAAATTATGAAAGATAATCAATTTTCAATAACCCTTAAAGGTTCATTTAATGATGATGAACATATACGTCTTAATGAATTCACAAACCAATTAGAAGTTATTAATACAGTACTTCGAAACATTGATTCTTCTATTAATAAAACAAAATCTACATATTATCGTATTATTAATTTAAGTCATTCTAGTCCAGCTTGTGTAGTATTTGAAGCAGTTCCATTTCCAGATACAGAAAATAATTCCCAAATTATAATTCACAGATTTTTTGAAGGGTTGCAAAATATTATAGATGGAATAATTCCAGAATACTATGATTATAAAATATTTGAGTCTCTTAAGAAATTTGGTTCTTCTAATATAACTGAAATTTTATTAAGCTATGATAATAAAAATATTGATATTCCAAAAAATTTGTCCGCCACTATAAATGAATTGTTAGGACCGGATGAAATTATTGAAGATTCCATAACTGGTATGTTGGAAATACTGGATATTCATGCTCGTGAAAAAAAGTTTTATATTTATCCGATAATAGGACCAAAAAAAGTTATTTGTAAGTTTTCTGATGATTTATTACAACAAAAAGCTAAAGAAGGAATTGGTCACTACATTTATGTAGAAGGTGAATTTAGATATAAAAAAATGTCTCCTTTTCCTTATGTTGTCAACGTTAATGATATAGAAATCTATCCTGATGAAGATGAGCTTCCTACCTTATCTGCTTTACATGGAGTAGCTCCAAATGCAACTGGTGGCATAAGTTCTGAAGCTTTTATACGGAGAATACGTAATAATGAATGGTAAACAAATACATTATTGGGATGCTTGTATATTTATCGCTTGGTTTACAAATGATACGAATAATTCAAGAACTGATGATGAAATGGCTGGTATCAAAGAACTAGTTGAATTAATTGATAATAATCAAGCAATTTTATTGACATCTTCAATAACACGTATAGAAGTTTTAGATTGTAAGCTCTATGGTGAAACTAAAGACGATTTTGTTAAATTATTTTTACGCAGAAATTTTCAGGAAAAAGCAGTAAATAAACGTGTTGCATCATTAGCTCATGATATAAGAAATTCCTTCCAAAAGGAAAAAGAGCTGGGCAATAAAAATACTAAAAAAATTAAAACACCTGATGCAATACACCTAGCAACTGCCATACTTTATGAAGCTGAAACTTTTTATACCTTTGATGGCGATTTAATAAAATTTAACGGAAATATTGCTGGTCATCGATTAACTATTTGTAAACCACAAAAAGAACCCTTTGTCCTAACAGAATAAAATATGCCTTGTCTCTACATGTTTATTTCCTCCAATCCCGGCAACTTATCTACAATTTTCATAGTCTCAATGCTTACTTGCACAATCCGTTTTACCAAGTCTACAATGTAACGTGGGTTTTCTGACCAGTCGTTGGGATTGTTGGTAATGCCACTATTTTTATCGGTAGTGAATTGATAACGTTCTATAATCCATTCAATAGCTGATTTACCATTGACGATATAATCATAAGCCTCAAGCGGTATTTCTGATAATGTTACGTTGCTATTGTAGATTATCGTGGTTTTATCTGGTTCTCTGGTTTTACCGGCAAATTTCATTTTCTGGACTCGGTAGAATTCTTTGGGTTCTTTGGTTAAATCTCCAGTGGACTCTTGGACTGGATATGGTTCAATTGTTTCATAGTTCAGATGCCATTGAGCTAAATCACGTCCAGCTTGACTAAATGCGTTGAAATCCTTGGCAAATGGGATTCTTGGAAGCATCTTTTTTAGGTCGGCTGCAAAGCGGGTTTTGTATTCTGGTGAATGTAGGATTCCGTAAACATAGTAAAATATATCTTCTTTGCTTATTTTAGGTTGGTTGTAAGTAGCACGGAATTCTTTGAGAATAGTATCAGGAATGTTTTCTTGTGTTACATATTCGTTTGATTTGTTTAATAGGTCGTTTTTTGATTTCTCATAGGTGTGAAGTGGGAAGCATTGGCTTTTGGAAATCATTTCTAAATCTGGCAATGTATTTGATATTAACGCAGAAAAATCTTTAGTTGAACCACGTCCTGTAACGCAAATTACAAGGTTTTGTAAGGTTTGGTTGGGGAATATGCGTGGTATTTGGTAAATACATTTATTGAATTGTCTTTGAAAATATAACCATTGTTTACAATAAGGGCGGTATATACTACTAACAATATGAATAGTATTAAATATGCCTTTTTTATTTTTTTCTAAATCTCTTCTTGATTCCCTAGTCCAACTAAATTTTTTAGTATCATTATCTATAAATTCTTCTATTGTAAGACGTTTATTATTCAGATTATTATTATATTCATCTACTTGTGAATTATAGAAATCAATCATATGTTTTACATTAAATGAAACGTTTGGATATGAAAAACTATAGACCCATGTGTCACGATTAGTTTGTACACCTGCTGAGTAACTGGAAAATATTACTTTTTCTGTTTTATCCTTCTTATTCCCCAAAACAATAAACTTATCAAAAGCTGGGTCACGATGGTTAATCCAATCATGGCTATCGTTAGGTTTAATTTGAGTCCATTTAATACCACTAATACCAGTTAAATATTTTATAATGTTTAATTTTTCATCACGATTTAAATAATCTCCAATATCATGATAAAACAATTTACACTGTCCAGTTTTTTCAGGATTCTTAATTAATAAACTAATAACTATAGTAGCACGACTACCTGAGCCAAATGTCTGTCCTCCTTCTTTTCTAGCTGTTTCACCAGATGTTCTTGTATTACCACGCAAATTAAAAATATAAACACTACTAAATTCATCAACTAAACATTTACGTAAACCGTCCATAACATTAGTATCAATAAAAGAACCATTGCTAACATAACAAACAATGCCTTTATCTTTTATACGAGTTGATGCCCAACGAATAGCACGAATGTAGGAATCATAAAGACTATTTTTATTAGTAGCTGTTGAATATTTAGCATAAGTATTTCTAATATTTTCATCCAATTGTGAATACTTTAAATTTTGATTATTATCATTTGCACTAATTTGACCAACCGAATAAGGCGGATTGCCAATAATAACTTGAATAGATTGCTCTAACTGTTTTTTAGCTCTCTCACTATTTTTAGGTAACATGGTATCCTCATAACCATCCATATAATCCTTACCTTCCGACATTTGAAAAGTATCAGTCAATACAATGCCATTAAACGGCTGATAATCCCCCTTATCCAACCCATGAAAAGCCGCTTCAATATTCACCGCCGCAATATAATAAGCCAGCAACACAATTTCATTAGCGTGCAACTCATGCTGATACTTACGCACCAAATCCTCTGGTTTAATCAAACCACTTTGCAACAACCTAACTATAAATGTCCCCGTCCCCGTAAATGGGTCAAGTACATGTACATTTTCATCCGTTAAACCAACTCCAAACTCTTGACGTAAAGCCTCATCAGCACTCTTAACAATAAAATCCACCACCTCAACCGGAGTATAAACAATGCCCAACCGTTCCGACATCCTAGGAAATGCAGTTTTAAAAAACTTATCATACAACTCAATGATAATCTTCTGCT
>DAOUSR010000172.1 GCA_030627125.1 Thioploca sp. | reverse complement strand
CAAGAGGATAAATCGGAAACAATCAACGTTGCCCAAAGAGCTTTAGAACAAACAATAGCAATGCGAGATGTTGGTGGAATCGCAAATGATTTAACTGATACAAAAGTTAACTGGACAGAAGTGGGCCAACAATTTTCCGCTATCCTAGCTCGATTAAACAGTTGTGATGGTTGCGTAAGTACAATAAGCTTTCAACATAAATAAGTGCAAAAATAACTGGAGTGCAAAATTTCCCTCATTTCCCTCATTCCCAACCTCTAGGTTGGGAACGAGAAATAAATAACAGAATGCAAAATTTGCTTATAAATTAAATATGTCTAAATTACTATTCAGCATTATTTTACTTAGCTTTTATACCACAACTTGGGCCAGCAAAAAACATATTACTTGACATAAATAACTATATATCATTATAATCTTCTTTCTAAAAATCGAGAAATTATTATGAAATTTACCTTTAATATTGACGCAACTCCTCAAGAATTACGCACTTTTTTTGGTCTACCAGATGTAGAACCACTGCAAAATGAAATGTTGGAACATATCCGCAAAAATATGGCTACTGGTATGGAAGGTTTTGGAGATGGTTCTTTAATCCAACCATTTATAACCGAACAGATGCAATCCGTTACAACTATCCAAAAAGCTTTCTGGAATGTTGTAATGGGACAAGTTCAACCTAATAATAAAACTGAACAATAACTGACAGTATATCCACTAACTTTGTGGAATCTGTTTATGAATTAAAATATCTGCATTGGATTATTTACCATGAATATAGAAACTCATTCTGCTTTGTTAACTGGTTGTCAATTAAAGGAATATCGTATTTTATCTGTCATTGGACAAGGTGATTTTGGTATAACTTATCTCGCTCAAGATACCAAACAAAATCAACAAGTTGCAATCAAAGAATATTTTCCTGATAATCTAGCAATAAGGGAAGAAGATTCTATTGAACCTAAATCTCAACAAGATGAAAAAAACTTTGTTTGGGGTTTGGAAAGGTTCTCTCAAGAAAGTAAATCACTTACCAATTTACACCATCCAAATGTAGTGCGAGTCTTAAATTTTTTTAAAGCAAATAATACCGCTTACATTGTAATGGAGTATGAACAAGGGCAAAATTTAGAACATATTTTGATTGATACTCTGCCAGAAGCTAAAATTAAAAATATATTGCCACATTTGTTAGCTAGTATACACGCTGTACATGAAGCTGGTTTTTTACATCAAAATATTAAACCTAGTAGTATTTACCTGCGTGATAAAGATAATACGCCGGTATTATTAAATTTCGGGACTGCTCACTATGCTATGGGAAGATTGCATCGTAAAGCAATTGTTACCCCAGGCTATGCACCATTTGAACAATATCAGATTAAAGGTCCGCAAGGCCCTTGGACTGACATCTATGCTTTAGGAGCAATATTATATCGAGCTGTCACTGGCATAACCCCACCAGAAGTTTTAGACAGAATTAATGCGATAACACGTAATAAAAGTGCTGATCCGTTAGTACCAGCTATTGATATAGCAAAAGGAAAATATTCTAATAGCTTGTTGCAAGGTATAGATTGGGCGTTACAAATTGCCGAAGAAGATCGACCTCAAACAGTTCAACAGTGGGCAAATTTTCTGCTACCAAATGCTACTAATACTCTAAAACAATGTAAAAATATTTCTTCAACTGATACCCGACAATCTATCAATCGTTGGATTGTAATTGCTTTAATAATAATTGGGTTAAATATCGGATATGTATTTTATATAAATCAAACTACATCCGATCTAAAACAACAGCATGCAGAAGAATTACAAAATTCCACCACCAACAAAATTAATCTACAACAGAAGCTTAAACTAGCTCAACAAGATATAAATGAAACGGCAACAAATATAACTTCTGTTAGGCAACAAATAGCTGTATTACAAGAAGAAAATTATTCTTTAAAAGAAAAATTAAATACTCCTTCAAGTACTATAAGTTATGCTTTAGGTGACATTATCCGGGATAAGTTATCTGATAATAGTTACGGACCAGATATGATTTGGTTGTCAGGTGGCAAATTTATGATGGGGGATATTCAAGGCAATGGAGAAGAGAATGAACAACCAGCGCATTGGATGGCAGTGGAAAACTTCGCTATGGGACGTTATGAAATAACTTTTACCCAATATGATCGTTTTGCCGAAGCAACTGAAAGAAATAAGCCAGATGATGCTGGTTGGGGACGTGGTACAAAACCAGTGATTAATATTTCTTGGTACGATGCTTATGCTTATGCACATTGGTTAAGTCAGCAAACTGGCAAGAAATATCGCTTACCAACTGAAGCAGAATGGGAATATGCCGCTAGAGCTGGAACTATTAGCCAATATTGGTGGGGTGATGAAGCTGTGCCATGTCCAGAATGTAAGGATGAAACTATATCAATTGGTTCTTCTTTACCAGCTAATGGCTTTGATTTATATGACATGAATGGTAATGTTAGAGAATGGACTTGTTCCGAGTATACGGCAAACTATGTTGGTAAAGAAAGAGTATGTGTATATCGCAGTGATCGTGCTGCTAGAGTGGAACGTGGCGGTTCTTGGTTAAATCCCGATATGCGAGTCTCAGCCCGGAACTATAGTTTGCCAGACAAGCGTTATCTTAATGTAGGATTCCGCTTAGTCAGAGAAGATTAATAGATTCTAACTAGATGTTACACAGAATTTCTACAATTAGAAAAAATTTGATATGGCAATTCTTAATTATGAATTCTTAACGAAATTCGATAAAGATTAGGGCAACCACAAGGGATTGCCCCTACGTAATTTATTTGTAGGGGCAATCCTTTATGGTTGCCCTTAAGTTTGAGAACGAGTAAAATATTCATTCCTGCTTTTCTAAAAATGGAATATTAATAGAAAAATCCTGATGGTATCCAATGAAATTAAAAGACCCTAAACTAGTAGTCCAAGCAGCTCCATTTTTACAGCAAGGTTTGACCACTCCGCAAGCTATGCTGGATGTTATCTATGTGTTAATTCCGATTACTTTATTATCAGTATATTTTTTTGGAATTGGCGTGTTATTGATACTAACCACAACAATCCTTGGTGCTATATTAACCGAATGGGTATTTTCAGCAGAACCTAGTAAATCATTACAGGATGGCAGTGCCATATTAACTGGTCTATTACTTGGTTTAACTTTACCACCTAGTTTACCTCTATGGATGGCTTTTGTTGGCAGTGTGATTGGGGTTGGGTTAGGTAAAACTATTTGGGGCGGGTTAGGCAATAACTTGTTTAATCCGGCCTTAGTAGGACGGGCTTTCCTATTGGCTAATTTCCCTATTGCGATGACTACTTGGGTTTCACCAGCAGATAATTGGTTAACTATATCCGCTAGTAATCTCGCCATGCCATTTATGCAAACACCAGATGCAGTCAGCACTGCAACTCCTCTAGGTCTGATGAAATTTGAGCAGCAAGCTACCTCTTTATTTAATTTAATGGTTGGTAATTCTGCTGGTTCTTTTGGTGAAACTTGTGGATTAGTTATTATTTTGGCTGGAATTTATTTGATTTTACGCCGTAGCATTGATTGGCGAGTTCCAGTTGCAATTTTAGGCACCGTTGCAATTTTTACTAGTTTATTATTTATATATAATTCAGATATTTATCCAAGTCCATTATTTACCATATTTTCTGGTGGTTTGTTATTTGGAACTTTTTTTATGGCCACTGATCCAGTTACTTCACCATTAACCCCAAAGGGAACTTGGATATTTGGGATTGGAATTGGAGTTATTGTGGTATTGATTCGAGTCTTTGGAGGTTTTCCAGAAGGTGTGATGTATGCCATTTTGTTAATGAACGCTACTGTACCTTTGATTGAACGTTATACCCAACCACGAGCGTTTGGGCATTGACGTGGGGTCATAAAGTGAATGGTGAGCAATTACTCACCATCGTAAGGGCAGGAAATCCACCCTAGATTCAACTTACCTTACATCAAGGCTTATTTACATCTAAATGTACATCTCCAATATCTTCATGTAAGGCTATAACTTCCTTAGATGGTACCGTGGACATTTCCATTTTATAGGCCAAGAACCACATCATAAATACCCCAATAGCCCACCATAACAACTGCCAAGCCCAAATAGAAGGTATACCGAACATCCAGGTGGAGACAGTGTTAGGATCACCAAATATCCAATTACCAATTACCGCACCGGGGCCAATTCCAAAGAAGAACCAAACCAAAGTAATAATCCATGCTATAGGTATCAATCCTCTCTTAGAATCTGGTAAAGAAGCATGTTCCCGCAAGAAGCTATGGAAAGTCATGCGATGTTCCAAGGTTTCTCTATCTTGAGTTAGAGCTGATACGATGATAGCCAAACCTAAATTAAAGAAAATTCCCCAACCAGCAGAATGAATAGTCCAAGGCCAACGACCCCATAATGGATCAATGCCCAATAAACCAAATACTTGACCTCCTATTGCTTCAGTCATAGTAACGGCAATTAATCCAGCAATTAAACCGACTATAATACCTTGACGAGTTAAGAACGGCCACCAACAAATAGCAATCAAAGCTGGCCACATTTGAAAACCGTAAGCAACTGCAAGTCCGCCCAATAACACTAAAGCATCTGTAGCAGTAGTAGCAACAACTAATGCAGATAGTACGATAATTACTACACCTATCCGTCCAAAGAATTTTTGTTGACCATGAGTAGCATTAGGCATGAGATAATGTTTTAAAATATCCCGAGTCAACATACCACCAGCAGTAGACATATAAGCAGCACCAGTAGATTGCATCGCAGCTAACGCACAGACTGATAAAATACCTACTAACCAAGGAGCAGAATCAGCGATTAAATTAATTAACTGAGGTACTAACATGCCTTGTTTACCAGCAGAATCCATCAAGTCTATGCCACCCAAACCAGCACCCATGACATTATTCGCTAAATCAGGATAAGCGGCTAAGAACTTAAGGTCAGCACCTAAGAAATGGGAACCTAAACCTTGCATAGCGGTAAACACAAATAAAATAAGACCAATTACGAAGGAAGAAGCCCAAACTTGTTGAGGAGCAAAAGGTTCTGGGCTATTATTCGCAAATGCCCACATGGAGAAAGCTGGAGCAGATTGAATTCCCATCAATGCAAACATATAGGTTAAAATCATCATGCCAGTCCAGGCACCACCAGCTGCACTTGGCCCGTTGCTAACGAATTGAATTACCCCAGGGATTGCAATATAGTGACTATAACCATCTGGCGTTCGATTAGTATCCATTTGAGCCAAAGCTGCAATACCATCATTCAAACTACTCCAACCACCTACATAGTAAACCGCAATAATACCAATCGCCACAATACCAAGGGCCAGCAAAATAGCCTGTAAGGTATCAACGTAAGCGACAGCTCGTAAACCACCGGAAGCTACATAGATAATTACCACCGCAGATAGTAACCACATTCCAACATTAACGTCTAACATATTGTCAGTTAATACGTTAAATAGAAAGCCGGAAGCCCGAAGTTGCACACCTAAGTATGGTATAGAGAATACTAATGCTACTAACACGACTAAAATGCGTACTGCATCTGATTTAAAATAAGTCGCTAACATTTCACCCGGAGTAATAAACCCAAAACGTTTACTGAGCATCCATTGGCGTTTTAAGAACATAACACCGGTAAATGGAATAGTGATCGCATAAAAAGATGCGTAAGCATACTGAAAACCATCACGATATAATAACCCCGGATGACCCATAAAAGTCCAACCAGAGAAAGAAGTCGCAGTTGCTGCTAGTACAAATACCCACAGCGAAATAGAACGACCAGCAATGAAGTAGTCGCTAGCTGTCTTGGCCGACATTGCACCTTTGATACCCCAAAAGATACAATATGACCAGTACAGTCCTACAAAAATAAACAACCAAATAATTTTTGGATCCATAAATTGAAATTATCTCCAATGATATTACAATGTGTAGGGTATGATTAAATTTAAAATAAAACTTACATGAAAAAAATAAATTGCGTTTTAAACTAAATTTAAATCGGAATTACAGCCAAATTGCTAAACACGATATTCAACTTGTTGTAAAATATTTATTTTTAATATTTAATTTCATACAGATTTAAAAAATAAAAACTATTTTTATTGATAATCAACTATTTAGCAAATAGTTAAATATTGTGTTAAATAAAATACACATTAATATTATCACATATTATATATTTTATAGTAACCAAAAATAATTATTAGACGTCTTTCCTAAATAACTAATGAAACTTATTAGTATTAAAATATTTCAATACAAAATAGAAAAAATATACTAAAACATGAACAAAAGAAATTAAAGCCAATAACTCTGCGAAATTCAAATGATTAACAGGCTTATCAAAAGTTCCAACAAAAGAGGAAAATAATGGATGCTGAGAAAAAATATCTCATCAGCAACTCGAAACTTATCAAAATTGAAATCCACATCAAGATTTTAAAAAACTATTAACACGTAAATACTCTGTTACTTATCAAGCTAAATAGTTAAAAAAGTTGAAAATAATTTGACAAAAAAACACATTTTGTGGAAAAAATCCAAGTTTTTCTGAGTTGATAAAACAAATGAACTTTAATATGTTAGTGCGGACTTTTTCTTTCATGTTCACTTTAACATTTTTTAGCGGGAGAGGTTGAGCTGTGTACAAGTCTAATTGCTCTTTATTTATTTTTGTATTATAATTAATTTTTCACTTTTAGGTAAGAATATTTATTTTTTTATCTAGCTATTACTTTGCGTAACTTCAGTTAGATAATATACGAGGATTAATAAATGGATTTTTTTTCTAAAGCAAATCGTTGGAACACGTTTAATGGTATTTGGTTTGTTGCACTGTTTGCAATGTCGGCAATTTATCTGCGGAAAGAATTTCAAATTTTTCAAGATTTACAGATTAGTCCATTAATTATTGCCAT
>DAOUSR010000002.1 GCA_030627125.1 Thioploca sp. | reverse complement strand
TGCAGATGGTTATGCGGCTTCCATGTTCTACGTTGTAGTTTATACTATTATGACTTTGGGAGCTTTTGGGATGATTATTCTGTTGAGTCGGACTGGGTTTGAGGCAGATAAGATTGAAGATTTCAAAGGCTTGAATGACAGAAATCCTTGGTATGCAGCTATAATGTTAATTATTATGTTATCAATGGCTGGAATACCACCGATGGTAGGGTTTTGGGCTAAATGGGCAGTATTAGCACAGGTTATCAATGCTGGTTTTATCTGGTTGGCAGTTATAGCAGTACTATTTGCAGTTATTGGAGCATTTTATTACTTGCGTATTATTAAATTTATGTATTTCGATAAACCTACAGATTTAACTCCAATTGAAGCTAGTACAGATATGCGATTTGCTCTAAGTGCGAATGCGTTGGCTGTTTTATTGCTCGGTTTGATGCCAAATACATTGATGGTTATATGTTTAAGTGCTTGGGGAATTTCGATATAGCTGAGTATTTAATAGTTTTCTAGTGCCAAGGCTCTGTCTTGGCATTGGGTGGTTCTGCCACAATTTATAGCAATTCTTAATGAAATGAGATATAAATATCAAAATTTTGTATTGATATAACTCATTCAATTGGGAAATGCTATAAAAATCATCTTAATTTGAAGCAGTAATGTTTAACTTAAATTTTTGTATAGGAAAGGTTTTTAATACACTTATATTCATTGGAAAATTTGGTTGTAAATTTAGGGTTAAACCCCTAGGATTTTGAATAAATTGCCGTAGATTATTAGTAATATCTGGTTGTTTAATATCATTATTTAATTTAGATATAAAATTTTGTTGTAATTGCATCAAGGTAATTTTATTACGAAGTGCTAAATGAGAAATTGCTTTATTTACTAATCCATTATCAATATATTTCAATTGAAAAGATACTAATTCCATTGTATTAAAGGAGTTAGAAACTTTATTTAATTCGGCTGATAGAGTAAATTTCCCCCAAATATTAGCGTCAATTATTCCCAATACCGATAGTTGATTATCTTGTAATTTTGCATCTAAAGATATATCAGCATTTATATTAGCATAACCTAAATCATATAGTTCTTTTAAGCTAATGTAATACGGCTCATAGCCAAAAGCTGAAATAAGGAGTGGGATAGGTTGCATGGTATTAGCTATGGGAATTCGCACCCCTTCTAAATTTAAAGACATTGACTTTGGCAAATTAGGGTAAAATTGATATGCCTTATGCAATATAATTCTATTAATATAAACTTGCATATATGAGTCTAAATGCACATTTTCTATAATAACTTGACCTAATAACGAACTACTGATTTGAGAATATTCAGCAGTAATTTGATTTGTTATTTTATCCAGTTCTCGACCTAATTGATAATCAAGATAAGCTTTAGCTCCACCTAAAGTGGCCGCTAAAATCATTGCTATAATAAGTTTTTTCATATCTGAAGTTCAAAATTTTTTTGCAAATTAAGAAGTGCAATTCATCCATTGCAAAATAAATTTTGCCTATTTGAAAATTTTCTGTGTAAGTAATTTCTGGTTCCCATGCACCAGTATCACTGCCCTTAAGTTAAAAATTTAGGCCAGGTAAAGGGATTACCCCTATAAATAATTATGTTACGTAGGGGCAAATCCTTTGCCCTTAACTTAATGGCATTGATGTGTTCGCCCTCCTTTAAAGAAATACTACCTTTTCGCTTAACTACTGAAAATTACATTTTTTTGTAATTACCTACTATGCCATATTAAGTTAAGGGAATATATGTTGAAATTCAAAGCAAAGCTTCGTAAGTATTGAAGCATAAGTTTTATTTTGAAATATAACTTTACGAAAACTATTTATGATTTATACTCTTTTTATGTGTTTTATAGTGGAAATTGCTGTATAAAATACACTTACCGAATCGGAAAATGCTATAATTGTATCTTAATTACCACTTATCCTCAGAAAAAAAACTATGAATTGTCCAACATGTATTGATAAATTATTACTAGAACCTATTTATGATTCTATCCTAAAAGTTATTGATATTGCTCTAAAGGATAATATTATATATTTAATATGACACAATACTGTTTCCTTAGAAACATCATTGGCTGAAACTGGTATTACAAATCACATAATAAAGCTTTAATTACAGCATAAGGCAACGACTCTCTCTTCTAGCTAAAAAATTCTAAAAAGTTTTTAAATCGCATGGGAACAATATTGCCATTATAATGCTAATATTATCAATCACTGTGCAGAATTATTAAATTCCAACATTACCTTTAGTACAACAAATAAAAGTTGGATGAACAAGTTGGTTTAAATAGTAAATTGTTAAAGAAAGCATATTTTACCACTTGATAGTTGAATAATTATTTTTAATTATAATTGTTCCTAAGTTTTACTGCAATGATATATAAGTTATACTAATGTGTAGTGATGGTTACTTCAATATAGCTAAATATTATTAACTGATATGTTACGCAGGTAGTCCTAACTAATGTAGTGATTACTTAAAAAAACCTACTATGTTTCAAAAATCTAGTAGGTTTAACACTACTTTGTTTAGGACTACCAAAAATTGCTATAGAACCATATTTGCGTATAGAAAATCCAAAAAATATTTATAATTTAAGAATACAAATGAAACAAATTAATCCTTTTAGCAATAGTCGAGTTGATACACCTTTTCAGCACCATACAGATTTAAAAGAAGTATATCAAACTGAGTTTATTCGATTAAATTCGGTTATAGATGATATTAAGGCCGATACCGAAAATCACCAAACTAAAGGAGCTGTAGTTACTGGAGAACCAGGTATTGGTAAAACTCATATGATGATGCGATTAGCGACCGAACGGTTAGCCAGCAATCGTTTATTATTCATTCGGCAACCTAACAATATTGATTCAGTTTTATATCATACTTATAGTAGAGTTTTAGAATCTTTAGTCGAAAAAGTACCGAATAGTCCATATTCACAGCTTGAACATTTATTAGCAACCAGTTTCTCGAAAATTATTATTAATACTTTCCGTGAGTTTCGAGGTAATAATACTAAAACTGTTGGTATTTTAGATTATTTTCGGAGATTGACCGATAAAGACCGTTATATCTTGGAAGTTTTATCCAAAGACCCACTTAATATTTATAAAGAGTTAGGCCGTGAAGGAGCTAGAAATAAGCGGGAATATTGGCAACGTATTGAAATACTTATCGATGGTTGGTGGAAAAGATGCTATGGTGATGTGGGTTATGCAACTACTATTTTAAAAGGCATCGTTAAATTTTGTAGCTATTCCGATCCAAATAAAAAAAGATTAGTGGGTAAATGGTTATCCGCCAGTGAACTAGATGTTGCAGAATCTAACAGTGTTGGGCTGAAAAATTGGAAAGATGAAGGTAGTAAGGAAGCATTTTCCTTAGATGCAATGATGGTATTTGGCAAATTATCAATCATGGATGAACCTTTAATCATAATGTTTGACCAGCTAGAAGGTTTGGGGCTTGAATATAATAAACAACTATTACATCGGTTTGGGGATGCAATTAAAGAATTATTTACTCATGTGCCTAATAGTCTGATTATTCTTAATTTATTTCCGGACAGATGGGAGTATTTCAAAGCATTTTTTGATGGTTCAGTAATTGGTAGAGTTTCTCAATGTCAAATTGTATTGAATAAACCTTCCGAGGAGCAACTGAAAAGACTATTATCTTTAAAGGCTCAAGAACAAGGGATAGATATAAATAAACTGTTTACTTCAGAAGATTTGACGGATATTTTATCACAAGATTCTATTCGTGAAATGTTAAACCGAGCATCACATTATTACCGTTTCAGAAATCAAGCAATTCCATTACCAGCAACTCCAGATAAACCGTTAATTCCAAAAGCTAAACCATCTAATTTTGAAGAAGAAGTTAGAGAATCTCTCAAATTAATTTTAGATGAATTAACTGCTTTACGATTTTCTCCAGACTCTCCAACATCTATTCAATCACCTGCTACAACAGTACAAACGATTAATTTACCAGATAGTAGTTTAGTAATAGATTATTTAGAAAAGGAAAAAGCGGTATTGGAAGATGAATATGAAAAATTGGTAATAATCAGTGATAGTGACGATATAGGTAAACTAATTACAGTTGCAGAAGCATTCAATACTTTGCTAAAAAATATTGATATTGACCGTTTGAAACTAGGTAGTCGTAAATTACCAGAACATTTATTGATAAAAAATCCTAACTTATCTTTTGTTATTGGTTTTTTACAGGTGAGCGATCTAGGTTTTCCATCCCGAGTTAAGAATTTCAATGAATTGGTGTTTAATTATGAAGAAATTAACTTTATGCTATTTCGTGATATAAGGGAAACTGCTATAACCGGTAAAGTTGGCAAGACCGAAATAGATAGATTAAATAATGTGCATAATGGTCAATTTATCTATATGGATAAGGAAGACAGACTTACATTTGAACTGATTTATAAGTTGATTGTTGATATTCAAAATCGGGATTTTGCAGTTAATCTACAATCAGCACTTAAAACTTTAGAATCTCTTATGAGTCATTATTGGTTGATTAAGATTTTTAAAAAGATGTCAGATTCATCTATGTAAGATGGGTAGAACTATAGCAATTCTTAATTATGAATACTTAATTGAGAATTGCTTTATGTAAACGACAAAATTTAGCAAAGACATTAGGTAGACAAATTAGGTTAAAATATAGAACGAGATTAATCGAGAAAAAATTATGAAAAAAATTATTATTAGCATATTCTTGTGCTTAGGATTTAACCTAAGTTATGCAGATACTACTTATTATACTTTTGTAATGCACAAACCTAATGGAACTAGTAGTTGGCAGCATTTTTATACCAATGATAAAATAGTCCCCGGTTTATATCGTTTCCAAATTATAACACTGCCTGAATCTCCAGAAGATAAATTAACCAATTGGTGGGATGCAGTATGGGGTGAATTTCAATTTATTGCAGACCCTTTAGGTGGAGTAAAAATCTATGCCCGTAATATTTTGAATGAACGTAATTCTTTCAGTTCGTGGACGAATATAACTAAAAATTGGACAGCTATCAGACAAAAAAAATTCCAGTCAATAATTACCTACATGAAACAACAAGAACCTCTCGGTTATCCTGATCCAAATTTAATGCGTCTACTAATGCTAAAGAAAAGCGCAAATGAATCTTGGCGGTGGAAAGGCAAAAATTATCATATATATAGGTTACATTATCTTGATCATGGTAATATTTTACAAGATGAATATAAACAGGCTATATCCCATTTTATTAAACCTAATGAAACTTCAACCAGTGATGTTAAGCAATTAAAAAATTGGCTTAATAACCAAGAAGAATTAACTTTATTGGCCCAACATGCTGGTAATATATCGGGAAATAAATATGAAGAACTGCATGAATATTTTAGGGCATGGTTTAATAAATTACTGGTAACAGATATAACAAATATAGAGGAACCAATTCCAGAACCAACTAGTAATTCATTTAGCTATTGGTGGTGGTTTATAATATTTATTATTATGGTTTTAATGTATAAAAATAAAAAAGTTGCTAGAAAAATAAAGTTTTTTTGGAATCATAATGTTAAGCTGGCATTAAGCAGAAATACATTTTCACATCCTAATCAGCCTATGACCACCACTTCTTATATGCATAATGAAGAGATTGAATTATTAAAAATTGAATTACGCCAATTACGAGTTAGGATTCACAAGTTAGAAGATACTAACGAAAAATTGACGTTTGAAGCTAAACAAAATATTGAAAAAACCGTAACAAAATTTCTTAATGAACAGTTCAATACTGATGTAAATAGAACACTTGAACTGTATGCTAACCAATTTTGGCAAGAATTTATCAATAATAAGCTAAATAACACTGTATCAGTTGAAGATACAACTCCTCAAGATACTCCAACTCAAGAAACACTATTAGAAAAATGACGATTAAAGCTGTTATACTAGTTTCCGGAGGTTTAGATTCAGCTACTACTTTAGCTATTGCTAAATCTCAGGGGTATGCCTGTTATGCTTTAAGTTTTGATTATGGCCAACGACATAAAGTTGAATTACAGTCTGCTCGAAAAATAACTGAAAATATTGGAGTTATAGAACATAAGTTCATTCATCTGAATTTGGATAGTATTGGTGGTTCAGCCTTGACAGATGCTAATATTAATGTTCCTACTACTGGCCTATTTCAAGACATTCCAATAACTTATGTCCCAGCTCGTAATAGTGTATTTCTAACTTTAGCTTTGGGATGGGCTGAAGTATTATCAGCTTATGATTTATTCATTGGGGTTAATGCCATCGACTATTCTGGTTATCCAGACTGCCGTCCAGAATTCATTGCAGCTTTTGAAAAAATGGCTAATCTTGCAACAAAAGCCGGAGTAGAAGGCAATGCTTTTAAAGTACATACTCCGTTAATTAACCTTAGTAAAGCTGAAATTATTCAACAGGGACTAAACTTAGGAGTAGATTACGGGATGACTATTTCTTGTTATCAGCCTAATCTTGCTGGTGATGCTTGTGGTATGTGTGATGCTTGTAGATTACGCAAGGAGGGATTTAATGCTTTACAAGTTACTGATCCAATTAAATATATATAATTTCAAATATCTAAATTAGCGGTTCTGGAGGAGAAATTATTTAGGCTAACATAAGCCCCCCAAAAGAGGCTTATTCTAAAATTAAAACTTATTATTCAATAGCTTTCATGCTTAAACGAATTCGGCCTTGTTTATCAATTTCTAATACTTTGACTTTAACAGTTTCCCCTTCTTTAAGTTTATCACTAACTTTAGCAACTCGTTCTGCACAGATTTGAGAGATATGAACTAAACCATCTTTACCCGGTAAAATAGTTACAAAAGCTCCGAAATCCATTAACTTAGCAACTTTACCTTCATAGATTTTACCGACTTCAATATCAGAAGTAATCTCTTCAACCAAACGCCGAGCTTCCTGACCTGCTTCCAAATCTACTGACGCAATTGTTACAATACCTTCATCGGTAATATCTACAATAGCACCAGTTTCATCAGTAATAGAACGAATAGTAGCTCCTCCTTTACCAATAACATCACGAATTTTATCAGTTTTAATTCGGAATGTCTCAATGCGTGGAGCATATTTTGACATTTCAACTCGTGGTTCACCAAAACCTTTTTGCATTATATCTAAAATATGTAAACGGCCTTCTCTAGCTTGAGCTAAAGCTGTTTCCATAATTTCACGGGTGATACCATCAATTTTGATGTCCATTTGAAAAGCAGTTATGCCACTAGTTGTGCCAGCTACCTTAAAATCCATATCACCTAGATGATCTTCATCACCCATAATATCAGACAGTACTACAAACTTATCTTGTTCCTTAATCAAACCCATCGCAATCCCAGCGACTGGAGCTCTAATTGGTACAGCAGCATCCATCAAAGCAAGCGAAGAACCGCAGACACTGGCCATCGAACTAGACCCATTAGATTCAGTAATTTCTGATACGATCCGAATTGAATAAGGAAAATCTTCTGGAGCTGGCATAATTGCTTGTACACCACGTTTTGCTAAACGACCATGACCAATTTCCCGCCGTTTTGGTGTTCCAACTCTACCAATTTCACCCACACAATAAGGAGGAAAATTATAATGAAAAATAAAATTATCCTTATATTCTCCTTCAAGAGCATCAATCACTTGAGAGTCACGTTCAGTACCTAAAGTAGCGACTACTAAAGCTTGTGTTTCGCCTCGAGTAAATAAAGCTGAACCATGAGTGCGTGCTAGTACTCCAGTACGTACCGTTATCGGCCTTACTGTTTTGTTATCACGTCCATCAATCCGATTTTTACCAGAGATAATTTCTCCACGTACAATATTCTTTTCCAACTTTTCTAGCTCTGAAAATACTTGTCTTTCTGTCCACTCTTCGGTTTCGATACTAGATAACTGTTTAGCAATCTCTTTACAAATACCAGTTACTGTTGTACGTCGTAACAGTTTATCTTGAATTTTATAACCTGCTTGCAAACGAGATTTTGCCAGTTCAATAACCTTAGCAGTTAAATTTTCATCAACTGGTTTAGGTTGCCAGTCCCAAACTGGTTTTGCTACATTAGCAGCCATATCATTTATCGCATCAATAACAATTTGCATTTGTTGATGTCCAAATAATACTGCATTTAACATAATTTCTTCAGTTAGTTCATTAGCTTCAGATTCAACCATCAAGACAGCTGTTTTAGTACCAGCAACAACAAGTTCTAAAGCAGAATTGTCAAGTTGAGTCAAAGTAGGATTTAGAACATATTCACCGTTTATATAACCAACCCGGGATGCTCCAACTGGACCATTGAACGGTAAACCAGAAATAGCCAGAGCCGCCGAAGAACCAATTAAAGCTGGAATATCTGGATCAATATCTGGATCCAATGACATAACAGTAGCAACTATTTGAACGTCACAATTAAAACCATTAGGGAATAATGGTCGTAATGGTCGATCTATTAAACGGGAAGTTAAAATTTCTTTCTCGCTCGGACGACCTTCACGTTTGAAAAAACTGCCAGGAATTCGTCCAGCTGCATAAGAACGTTCTTGGTAATCTACAGTTAATGGAAAAAAATCTTTATCTGAATTAGTGTCTTTATCACCTACTACACTAACTAAAACAGAGGTATCTCCAATACTTACCATAACAGCACCGTCAGCTTGTCTAGCAATTTCACCAGTTTCTAGTGTGACGTTGTGTTGACCATATTGAAACGTTTTTTTATAAGGAATCATGTCAGTTGTCTATCAGTTATCAGTTATCAATTATTCAGTTATCAGTTAAATTGGCAACTGAAAACTAATCGCTGCAAATCAGTGCCGTAATCCTAGTTTAGTAATCAAGTCTTTATAACGACTAGTACTTTCTCTTTTTAAGTAATCAAGTAATTTACGACGTTCGTTTACCATTCTAATCAGACCACGCCTAGAATGATTATCCTTTTTATGGGCTTTAAAATGATCAACCAGACTGGCAATATTAGCTGTTAATAATGCTACTTGTATTTCGGTTGAACCAGTATCATTAGTCGCACGTTGATGTTCTTGAACAATTTGAGCTTTAGTTGCTGCACTTAGCATGTAGTTTCCTAAAATAATTTAATTTCATCCCTAAATTTGGGAATGCCTTTCATAACGCCTATGCGTCCATAATATGGTATATTATACACGATTTATAGTAAATTCAACAATATTTTCAAATATGTCATGATCTCAAGTCCTAATAAACAGTTAATACAACTTGAAGTTTATTCAGTAGAATAATTAACCTGAAAATTATGAATAAAAATTCTTGACAATGGTTATATATAATTGCCATAATATTAACAATATTTTAACTAAAAAGTACAGTAAAACATGTTAAATTTAAGTGAAATCTTAATGGAACACCATGAGTTAGAAAATTTTGATGATTTAGTTGAGATAGTTAAACAACGAAATAGTGAGCGTTTTTTTCGTATGGATGTGATCCCACCTTTTCCAGATACTCCTGAGAATTGGGAAGATCGTTTAGAAGCAGCTTTTTACTAAAACATTAGGAGAATTAAAAAATGCTATGGCAAGAAGATGAACCTCAAGAAGATGTAATTGTATCTCAAGATGTTGTAGATATGGTTTTTAGTATTGACTGTCATTGTTTACCATTAGATCATGCTTATGATTTATTTCAAGAAATTTGTAAAGTTCTACCTTGGTTTGAACAAGAACCATTAGCAGGATTACATCTAATTCGAGGGGGAGAATCGAATCACGGTTGGCATCGTCCAGAACAACCAGATAGCCTTATATATTTACCACGTCGTACTAAATTAACCTTACGTCTTCCACAAAATTGTGTTGATAAAGCTCAAATTCTTTGTGGTATGACATTCAATATTGCTGGTAATTCGTTACAGATAAAAACTGCAAAAATTAAAGAACTCAAGAATATTGAAACTTTATTAGCACATTATATAATTACTAATCCTGAAATTGATGAAGAAACTTTTGTGGATAATATGGTGGGGGAGTTAATTAAATTGGAAATTAATTGTCATAAAGCGATTTGTGGTAAAACTGACAATCTTAGAACGCCAGCTGGGAACTTATTTACTCGTAGCTTAATGCTTGCTGATCTCGAACCACAAGAATCAATTTCTATACAACAACAAGGTCTTGGTGCAGGTAGAAGTATGGGTTGTGGACTATTTATAGCTCATAAAGGTATTAATAATATTCGGTGAAAATATTCAAGAAAATGCTTAATATCTATCTATCTATTTTATTAATATTCATTAGCCCAGCGTTATTTGCTGCTAGCTTTGACTGCGATACTCATAAAATATTAACTCCTATTGAGAAAATGATTTGTGCAGACCCGCAGTTAAATGATGCTGATGAAAAAATGAGTAAGGGATATTTTACTTTATTAAGAGATTTATTAGATTTAAATACTAAGAAATTATTTATACAAGAGCAACGAGAATGGCTAATAAAACGAAATTTTGAATTAGCAACTTGCTCCAAGCCAAATTGTGAAATACAGTTTTATAATTTAAGGCTTCATTTATTATATCCTAATGCAGATATTAATTGTATGATTCCTAAAGCAGAGACTAACTCTGAAATAGCAGATAAACTTGAAGCTATTATTGAACTTATAGATATTAGTTTTAAACCAATGGCTATTTATTATAAAATACCTAAAGTTAAGTTTGACCCAAATGATGATGCGGAAAATAAAAAAATTAACTTTAAATTAGTAAATACTGATTATAATATCCCTAAAGTTAGTTTTAAATCAGCTACTGAAATTATTTGTGCTGATCGTTTGTTAAGACATGTGGATGGTAAGGTTGTAGAGCTATATACACCACTGCAACAAGAATTAAGCAAAGATCAAGCGGCATGGCTCTTATTGCGAGATGAAAAGTTAAAAAATTGTGATCTTATGTGTTTGTGGAAATTCTATAAAGAACGGATCGAATTTTTAATTCATTATAGTTTTGACGAATCCTACATTGATATATTAGAAAAATAACCGTTCTATATATAATTTATATCTATGGATAATATGAAATTTATTGGGTATCATGGAACAAATGTTAAGAATATTGATAACATTTGCAATTGTGGGTATAATTTTTCTGGCAAAAAGGAATGGTTTGGCAAAGGAATATATTTTTTTGAAGATTTAATGCCAATAACGAACGGATTTATTGAAGCGAAATCATGGGCAGTCAAGGTCAAGCATTTTGAATCTTGGGCAATTTTTCAAGCTGAAATTGAAAGTGATAGTTTTATAGATTTAGTTTGTGATAATGACCATAAACAATTATTTAGAGAAACAAGGGATTTTCTTTTTAGAATTCATAAAAAATCTGGTAAGGATTTAAATGAATTTTCTGATAGAGTTGTATATGATTTTATATCAAAAGAAAACAACATTGAGCTTATCAGAGTACCGGTTAATGCTGGAAAATATTATGGTTATCATTCGCCCGTAATTATGAAATATCAAGTCCAAATTTGCGTTAAAAAAAGCGATTGTATTAAAAATAACATTTTGTATAAAAGTAGTGAAAAATTATGAATTCAGGAACAGAGCTTTTATTAAAAATAAAAAATAAAGCCGAGTCAATGACTATTGAAGAATATGAAGAACTTTTTGACAGTTCTGAGATAATTGAGAACATTGATATTGTGAATATTGAAATAAAACAATCATTATTTTTAAAACCAACTATCTATTCTAATAACGTTTATGATTCATTTATAGAACAAGTTGATTTTTATGATAATGTTATTACAGATTATAAAAAAGCCGATCTATATGAAATAGATAGAACTTTTTTAATGGTAGCTTAACTAGTCAATAGGGTTTAAAAATGGCTGAGAGTGCTTTTCAATTCGTAGGTTATCGTATTTCAAAGATTCAATTTGATATTAGTGATAATTTTAACCCAAAAGAGTTAAAAATATCTCAATCAATTGATATTCAACAAAATTATGATACAACAAATAAAAAGTTTGTTGAAGTAATATTGGATGTATCCATTAGTAATGAAAACGACTCCTTTACTTTTTTTATCAGAATGAAAGGAGGATTTCTTGGTACTGAAGAGATTCCACAAGATATCTTTGAAAAATTTTCAACTGTTAATGCTCCAGCAATAATGTATCCTTTTGTTAGGAGTATTATTACTAGCTATACAGCTCTGGCAAGTATTCCACCGATCATTTTACCAACAATAAATTTTACAGCAGAAAAAAAATAAAGAGAATATTATGTTAGCTAAATTTTATCTAGTATTAAGTTTAATTATACTAACTAATCCAATAATGGCAGCAAGTTTTAATTGTGGTAAAGCAGCAACGGATACTGAACATTTAATTTGTGATGATTCGATACTTAACGAAGCTGATGAAAAGTTAGGCAAGGCTTATACAAAACTGCGTAAAGTATTGTCAAAAAAAGAAACAGAATTGTTAAAACAAGAGCAACGTGATTGGTTAACCAAAAGAGATTTAGAATTAATAAATTGTAGTGAATTAGATTGTGAAATTAAATTTTACGATATAAGAATCAAACAGCTTGCTCCAGTTGAAATGGCTGGATTTAATTGTAAAAAAGCTAAAACTAAAGTTGAGAAAAAAATTTGTGCTAGTCGCTTATTGAAACATGCTGACGGACGTATGTCCAAACTTTATAAAATGTTACAGCAACGAGAATTAGTGCAAGAACAACGTGATTGGATAATAATCCGTAATACCAAATTGAGTCAAGCAGATTGTGATACAAATTGTGCTTGGCAGATTTATCAAGAACATATAGAATTTTTAGTTAAGCATATTTATTTTAAAACTGCCAACCATAACCTAGAAGAAAACTAATAGCCTGTTCTTTATCAACCAAAGGACTATCATATACATCGTCTCCAAAGCTTTCGTGTTCGACTGCCATAAATAGATTTGAGCGTTTATTTAACGAATAAATCAAATCTAATGAAGCAGTATAATTCATGGTACTTTCACCGCTATAAGCAGGGCGATCAGGTCTTGCTTGAGCAGAATTTACTCCATAATAATAATTCACTAAATTCTCACTTTGCCACCTTAGACCTATGTTTGGAGTTAAAATTAATTTTTTATCGGTTAATATATAAGTATGGCTAATCGAGGCTATAACCTCACGACCTTCACTTTTATGAGATATATCATTAAGTACTGTTAAATTGAAATCAAATATTCCTTGTTTCCATACCATAGCAATGCCAGTATCTATAGTAAAACCATGATCTCCCATACCGTTTAAAATAGCACTGTCATTGGCATCAAAACCTTCCAAACGAGGAGTAATAATTAAGTCAAAATTGCCATTAATTCCTTCAGCTACTCGATAGCCTATTTTTAAACCATCAATAAAAAAATTACCACGTCTCATAACCAAATAAGGCAAAGGTAAAATTTTATTGTCAACATCTTTATACGGCTCATTGTGAAAGATGACTTTTGTACCAATAATACCATGCCAACCATCATTAACTCGTTGATAGGGAGTCGCTAACAGCATAGGGCTAAATCCTAATATGAACCCGCTAATAAATAGGTAAAAAGCTCTCATATTCAACCTCGAACTATTTAAATTTTTTTTTTCACTACTATAATATTCGACATGGTTTAAATTAAGTTTAACCATAAGATTTTAAATTCAAATTGTGTATAACAACGAATGTATATATTCTATCCACTTTTACCTAATAAAGAAAATGTAATGCTAAATAATTTATTAACTACAATTGTAATGATTTTAATGTTAACCTCTTGTGTAACTAATAGTGTTCCAAGTACTGAGTCTCCAATAAATTCTAATCAATGTCCGGCTAGTTCTACTGCAAAAATTAATGCTAAACCAATTGCAATAAATGCACCTAATCCTTTTGATGGTCTAGTCAATCCGGGTATGAATATTGTTGCTGAAAACTTAAATATAGGGTTGATTACTAAAGAAATAGGCTTATTTGAGTTATTTGATTTTTCTATTAATAATTTGCAAACTGGCAGTTATTCTGGCGATAAATTCACCTTAAATTTGCTTAGACAAGGTAAAACTTGCAAACACAATAAACAGAATTCTAAATTTATTATAGAACAATATAATACTACAAATGGTATACTGAATGGTTGTTTTGTTGGTAAATTCAATTGTAATAATGAACTTATCGAAATTATTGCTAATATTTCTGGTACTGTTTATTAATTATGCCATACTTATCAGTGCTAGTGCCAATTTATAATGAAGCAGATAATCTAATTCTATTAATAAATGAAATTCGAGCGGCTTTAGATGATAAAGTCAATTACGAACTTATTTATGTAGATGATGGTAGTACTGATAATAGTTGGCAAATTTTACAATCTATTGCTAAAGAATTCAATAAATTACGTATTATCCGTCATCGGCATAGTTATGGCCAAAGTGTTGCGGTTATAACTGGAGTAAAAGCAGCTCAAACCGAATGGATTGTAACTTTAGATGGTGACGGTCAAAATGATCCAGCTGATATTCCGCATTTATTAGCAATTTGTACTGCTACACCACAAGCGAAAATGGTTACTGGTCTGCGAAGAGTAAGGCAAGATAATTGGCTAAAACGTACCGCCTCTAACATTGCTAATCGAACCCGCCGCTATTTACTAAATGACGATACATTAGATACTGGTTGTGGTTTAAAGTTATTTGCCCGCTCAGTTTTTTTAGAATTACCACATTTTAACCATATCCATCGTTTTTTACCAGCCTTATTTTTACGTGATGGTTATAAAGTTATATCACTAGAAGTTAATCATCGTCCTCGTAACAAAGGAAAATCTAAATATGGAATATTTAACCGGTTAGGGGTAGGAATTATTGACCTATTGGGAGTAATGTGGTTGCAAAAACGTTCATGTAGAGCAGAAATTATTAGGGACACCGAATGAGTAGTGAAACTATGTGGTTAATAGTTGGTTTTACTGGCCAAATATTTTTTTCTATGCGATTTTTAATTCAATGGTGGCAAAGTGAACGTCAGAAGAAAAGTGTAATTCCAATTGAGTTTTGGTATTTCAGTATCTTGGGGGCTACAACCTTATTATTTTATGCTGTTTATCGTGCTGACCCAGTTTTTATTTTAGGTCAATCAACCGGTCTGTTCATTTATTTGCGTAATTTGCATCTAATAAAAAAATCCTCACAGGAAAGTTAAATGCAACGTATTATTCAGTTTTTTGAGGAATGGACCGGTTTATGGTTGCTATTAATACTTATCCCTATAGTAAGCCGTACTTTAATCCAAATTGATGAAACCCGCTATGTAACTGTAGCGTGGGAAATGTGGATTCATGGGAATTGGCTAGTGCCTTCTTTAAATGGTGAAGCTTATCATCATAAACCACCATTATTATTTTGGTTAATCAATTTAGGTTGGACAGTATTTGGAGTAAATGAATGGTGGCCACGTTTAATTCCGGGTTTATTTTCTTTAGGTAGCTTATTTTTAACAGCTCGCATTGCTAAATTATTATGGCCTAAACAACCGAGAATTGCTCGTTGGGTGCCATTTATCCTGTTGAGTAGCTTTTTATGGTGCATATTCACTAGTATCACCATGTTTGATATGTTACTAACTTTTTTTAATTTGCTAGGCATAATTGCAATTTTACAACAACGCTGGGGATTGTTAGGAATAGCAATTGGATTGGGTGTACTTACCAAAGGGCCAGTAATTTTATTAAATTTATTACCAATTGCATTATTAGCTCCTTGGTGGTTATGTACCAATAGTTTTACCAAATATTATTTAAGTTTAATTGCTAGTATAATAATAGGTACTTTAATTGCCTTAACTTGGGCTATTCCAGCGGGCATAGTTGGAGGAGCAGAATATCAGCAAGCTATTTTTTTTGGCCAAACTGCTAATCGGTTAATTAATTCTTTTGCTCATAGTCAACCTATTTGGTGGTATTTAGTTTGGTTTCCATTAGCCTTATTTCCTCTATCGTTTTGGATACCAGTATGGCGTAGTTTGCTGCAATTACCTAAATATTGGAATGATAGAGGAGTACGTTTTTGTGTAATGTGGTTCGTTCCTGTTTTTATCAGTTTTTCCTTAGTCAGTGGTAAACAACTCCATTATTTATTGCCGTCTTTTCCAGCTTTCGTATTATTAATAGCCTATTTATTGGAAAAAATATCTATTCCCAAACAACGTTGGAATGCAGCTTTACCCGGTATTATTATCATTCTATTAGGCTTCATATTTTTAATTACCCCTTATTTACTATCTATGACTCGTTTGCCAAACTGGGTAGAAAACATTCCATTGCCAGTTGCTATTGCATTAATTGTATTAGGTGGAATTTTACTAGGACGACAATCTCCTAATTTTAAACGCAGATTATTTGCACTTAGCACTGTTACAGTATTAGTTAGTTTGCTCGTTCCATTGACAATTATTCAAGCTGGTGGGCAAGCTTATGATTTACGTGAAATTAGTAAGCAAATTAATATTCTCCAACAGAGCGATATTACTATAGCCAATTTTGGTGAATATTATGGTGAATATCATTTTTTAGGTCGTTTACAAAATAATTTACCAGTTGTTGATGAATATGATATTTGTCCTTGGCTAATTAAACATCCAGATAGTAAATTAATAGTATATTTTTCTCGTGATTACAAAGATTTAATGCAATATGCAGATTATGTACAGGCTTATCGCTCCAAATATGTAGGAATTATTGATGGCCAATTTATTCATAGTGTTTGTGTGAAAATAATGCCTTGAGTAGTATGTAACTGATGTTGTGTAAGTAGTTTATAGCATTTACTAATTGAATAGAATATATTTATACAAATTAAGTCAATGATATATAATTTCGTTAATAATTGCTATAACAAATAATTACCCCAAGATAAATCTTGGATTCCTACAACTTGTTAATTTATATATTATGCTAAAAAAAATTACTGATTTTATTGAAAATTTCATTGAAGCAATATTATTTGGCAGTAGATGGTTATTAGCACCATTTTATATTGGTTTGGTTGGTGCTTTAGTTATTTTATTAGTAAAATTTGTTAAAAAATTCATTTATATTGTTCCAACTATTGCTGATGCATCTAGTACGGAACTGATCCTTAGTATTTTAGGATTGATTGATATTGTGCTAATTGCCAATTTACTACTGATGATTATTCTTAGTGGCTATGAAAATTTTGTGTCTAAGATTGATGCAATTAAAGACCATGTGGATCGGCCAGAATGGATGGGTAAAGTTGATTATGCTGGTTTAAAACTCAAGGTTATTAGCTCGATTGTAGCTATTTCATCGATTGAATTATTAAAAGTATTCATCCATATCTCTGAAGAAGGTGACAGAAGCTTATTTACTGGTAATTCATTATGGGAAATAGAAGTATTTTGGTTAATCCTTCTGCATTTAACTTTCGTATTTTCCGGGTTAATTTTTGCGTATACTGAAAAAACCATGCACCCTCCCCATAACGATGGGCATTAGTGGGTATTATAGTTCGTAATTTGGGGCTGGTTGCTTACCAGCCAATTCATCAGGCTATGCAGCAGTACACTGATACTCGTAATGCTGATACTCCAGATGAATTATGGGTATTGCAACATTCGCCCATTTATACCTTAGGTCAAGCTGGCAAACCAGAACATCTATTGGATACTGGAAATATTCCAGTTTATCAAAGTGATCGGGGCGGACAAGTTACCTATCACGGCCCTGGTCAATTGATAGTCTATGTTTTAATGGATATTAAACGAGCCAATTTAGGAGTTAAAAAACTGGTTAATCTCTTAGAACAAGCGATAATCAATTACCTGTCCTCACTTAAAATAAATTCTAGCCGTCGTGATAAAGCTCCCGGAGTGTATGTCAACAATCAAAAAATTGCAGCTTTAGGACTTAGGATTCGTAAAAGCTGTAGCTATCACGGTTTGAGTTTAAATGTTAATATGGATTTACGACCATTTGCAGGAATTAATCCTTGTGGCTATGCTGGGTTAGGAGTTACTCAATTATCTGAGTTGGGAATTAAATTAAACCTTGAACAGGTTACGGAACAATTTTTGGAATGTTTGTTGGAATTAATATAAATGAAAAAATCTTATATATTCATAATATTACTTATTGGGTGTGGCAGTGATGTTCCAATTTTATCGCAACTATCGCTTGATGCGGTAGTAGTAGCTTTCGGAGATAGCTTAACCTATGGAGTTGGTGCCACAGTAGACAAAAATTATCCAGCTATCTTAAGCCAGTTAATTCAACGTGAAGTAATAAACGCTGGCGTATCTGGCGAACGCACTGCACAAGGATTAGCAAGATTGCCAGAAATATTGGAAAAATATCAGCCTGATTTACTGATTTTGTGTCATGGTGGGAATGATATATTACAAAAAACTGGAGAAGAACAGGCAGCAGATAACATTATTGCCATGATTCAAATGGCACAAGACTATGAAACTCAAGTAATACTTATTGGAGTTCCAAAACCTAAATTATTTTTATCTTCGGCAGCAGGTTTTTATGCAGAGATTGCAACCAAAATGAAAATTCCTTATGATGGTAAGATTATGTCTAAGGTATTGAGTAAGAATTCATTAAAAAGCGATTTGATCCACCCTAACTTAAAAGGTTATCAAAAAATTGCTGAGGCAATTGCTGAATTATTGCGGCAAGCCAAAGCTATTCAGTAATGTCTGGTTACTTCGGTAAAATTCTAGGGCAGTCTTAAATAGTGCTTAATTCATTTAGGACTACCAGAATTTGAGATTTATATCGAATTTCATTAAGCATTAAGAATTGCTATAGTTTCTCGTTCCAATGCCACCATAAAATACTCCTATCAAATAAGCAAATAGATGTCCTTCCGTGTTATCCAACCATAATGAATTAATCAAACACCCCACCACAATTGTAACCACCAATCCTTGAGCCATAAAGCGTGTCTGCTGGTTTAAAGAATAACTAGCTTGCCACATTAAATACAGCAATAAAATGAATAACCCAACTCCAATTACCCCCCACTGAACAGCAATCATTAAATAGTCATTATGAGGATTAGCCGTAAATTTTGTAAATAACTTATTATATTCATGGGAAAAACTACCAGTTCCACTACCTAAAATTGGATGTTTAGTTATCAAAATCAAACTATTTTCATAAAACTCAAGTCGGAGTCCAACTGAAGTATTTGTATTACCATGTTGATAATCTTGGATATTTGTAGCAGCTTTGTCAATTCTATATTGCAATACACCAGAAAAATTATAAGCTATTCCTCCTACAATTATTAATATTAAGCTACCAATTAGAATTCCTTTTAAATTATATACTTGATAGAAAAATACTATAATTAAACAAAATAAGATTAAATAACCAGTGCGTCCAGCACTCATAAATAATATGTTATATATGGCCAATGCTATTATGATGCTATACCACCATTGTTTTTCCTGCCAAGCTTTTATCATAACGAAATAAGTGGCTAAGGTCATTAACAAATTTTGCGTGATATGATTCTTAAATATAAATGGATTTTGCGGATCACCTTTGCCAATATCTAATCCGGTTATAGCCATAAAATAAGATAAAACTAAGGTTATTCCCATTATGGCTAAAAAAGCATACAATCCCCATTTACGAGCTTTTTCATCCCGAAAAATTAGAATAAACATTGGGATATAAAAAAATTCCCGATATTTATCTAACATTAATATGGCTTCATAAAAAGCTACTGGAGTGTATAAAAAACCTATACCCATAATAGCGACAAGAAGTGTTGCTACTATTGCAATGTTATGGTGACGTAGTATAGAAAATTTTTGGGCATATTGGCCTTCCATTAATATGAATAATAATGCAAATGGACATAAAACGTTAGTTAAAGCCGTAGATGTGGGAATAGCTAGGCCAATTAGTATGGCTAGAATATATCTGGTTTTCAAGCTATCAATGATAATGCCCAATGTTTGTTATTCTTCTCATTTTATGATGTGGATTAATACTCATTGCTGGTCTTTTCTTAACTCCAGATGAATCATTATAGGAGTGAATAGTTACTAATGGCTTTCTTCTTAACTTTTTGCATGAAGTAATAAATCTATGATTATTATATGGTTTCATAATTTAATCCTTAATTAAACTTTTTTCCAAACTTCTTCAAGGTCACTATCTACAAATGCGTCTGGCAAGATAACCGACCGATTTTTAAGTAAAACTTTACTAACTTCAGGGACAATTCCATAATTCCAACAAATACTTTTAGTAATAAAATGTACTAAGTCGGTATTAGAAGTGCTATAATAAGGTTCGATACCGAAATTCTGCTCACGAGTAGTATTGAGTTCTCTAATAGCCAGCCGATACAAAATCTTAAAAATCTTTTCAAATTCAACAACTTTACCATTCTTTAAGTGTTGTAAAATATCATTTTCTACTTTAGCCAAAGCAATTGTTGTGGCATCAATTTTATCTGATTTTTCTGGCAATGTTTCTTCTGGAATTTCAGCTTTATTACGTTTAAACTTAGTCAGCCACTTAGGAACTGGTTTTTCAACTACGATTGAGGGCGATGTTGCCGTTGTTGGGTTAGCAAAATATATTTCTAAAATTGGAGGGGCTACTCGCAATCGTTTCATTTGTCTGGGAAAACGCATTATTGCTAGAGTATCGCACCGACAAAAATCAATCAAGTCTTCTAAAATTACTTGCTTTCCGATTGCATGAATAACCATCTGCCGCCCAAGCTTAAAATTATGCTGTTCAATATTAGCAAATTGCTTTAAATGTTGTTCATTAACTTCACTTAGGTAAAAACCAACTTGTTTAAAAGTTCCTGGAATTGTATAATTATTAAGGTAATTATTAAAAGAACGAACTAAAATATCACCGGGTTTAACTAATTTTAAAATTTCTCTAGTATGATGCCCTTTAATTGCAAAATTATTAGTATGATAAGCCATAAATAATGGCCATTTAGATATTTTTATATTACTTAACCCAGCTAATAAATTTGTAGAAAAATCTTTTTTATAAGGTTGCATTTTTATTTCCTGTTGGTAAAATTATCAATAATTTATTGTTGAAAAATTATAAACTTCGTAGTTATAAAACTCTTAATAGTACTACAATTTACTTACTAATTTTAATGGACTTATATAATAACCCAATTGAAAAAAATTGTCCAATTAGCAATTTTTAATAAAAATTGAGGTTTAAGCCTATTTTACTAGCGGAAGAAACCTTGACAAATTATCATAGTTATAGTATTAGTATGAAAATACAATTCAATCTATTTACTTTCATCTATATGATATTGTTATATAATTATGTTATCAATTTTTTTAATCTTTCATGTTCAATTGATTTGGACTGCATAATATCAGTAATTCCAACCTAAAATTATTTTAAATGTCAAATATTTCACAAACTTATAACCTTGAAATTAAAAACTTACAATGCATTCGAGATGATCGGGTATTATTTGATAACTTGAATTTTAGCTTATCTACCGGCCAATTATTACAAATAGAAGGCCATAATGGTAGTGGCAAAACGAGTTTATTACGCATATTGTGTGGTTTAACTTTGCCTACAGAAGGAAGTATATATTGGAATAATCAAGAAGTTCAAACAGTTCAAGAAGAATACTGGGCAGAATTATCTTATATTGGCCATCATCCGGGGATTAAAGGAGAATTAACTCCGTTAGAAAATTTAGCAATGGCACAGTCTTTAAGTCGTAAGCCAATTGAAATTGATCTTATTGATGCGTTAGATCAAGTTGGTTTGTATGGGTTTGAAGATGTTCCTACTCGTACTCTTTCTGCTGGTCAACAACGTCGAGTTGCATTAGCTCGTTTATTAATTAGTAAAACTGTGTTATGGATATTAGACGAACCATTTACTGCCCTTGATAAAGTAGCCATTGTTATGATTGAAAAGTGGTTGGATAAACATGCTGAGCAAGGTGGTATGGCAATTCTCACTTCACATCACACAGTTAATTGTAATTACGCAACTTCTTTACGAATTGGTAACTGGTAGTGCGTCTTTCCGTTACCCAACGTATTTTAGGTTTATTAATAATATTATTTAGTATTACTTTAGTACCACCAATTTTAGTATCGCTATGGTATCAAGATGATGGTTTAATAGCGTTTATTTTAGCATTTATCGTCATGTTTGGTATTGGTATGCTACTTTGGTTTCCAGCTAGAAATTCCAAAAAAGAATTACATTTGCATGATGGTTTTTTAATTACCGCAATGTTTTGGACTGTGCTTAGTATGGTAGGAGCATTACCATTTCTGTTGTTATCAAATATAGATACTGGCCAAAATTTAAGTATTGCTCAAGCGGTATTTGAATCAGTTTCTGGGTTTACCACCACTGGTGCTACAGTTATTAAAGATATAGATATTTTGCCAAAATCTATATTGTATTATCGACAACAATTACAATGGTTAGGAGGACTTGGTGTTATTGTATTAGCGGTTGCAGTTTTACCAATGTTGGGTATTGGGGGAATGCAGTTGTATCGAGCTGAAACTCCTGGCCCCATGCGAGATGAAAAATTTACTCCACGGTTGGAAAATACGGCTAAAACTCTGTTATCTATTTATATCGTGTTAACCGTTACCTGTGCTTTGGCTTATTGGTTGGCTGGTATGAGTTTATTTGATGCAATAGGCCATAGTTATTCTACCGTTGCCACTGGAGGTTTTTCTACCCATAATGAAAGCTTAGGTCATTTTAAGAGTCCAATCATAGAAGGTATTGCTATGTTTTTCATTATCTTGGGCAGCCTGAATTTCACCATCCATTTTTTAGTTTGGAATAAGTTAGATTTGCGTTATTACTGGCGAGATATTCAAGGTAGAGTCTTTATTTATATAGTTTTGGGTTTAATTGCGATTACTGTTTTAATGTTACTGCTATATAGTGAAGATGTCAAACACCAAACTTTTTTTTCCACATTACGGTATGCTAGTTTTGAAGTGATTTCTATCATCAGTAGTACTGGTTATACCATTGATGATTTTAGTACTTGGCCAATGTTTTTACCAGTCCTAATTTTAGGTAGTGGTTTTATAGGAGGTTGTGTTGGTTCTACTGCTGGTGGTTTTAGGGTGATTCGATTTATCTTATTATATAAGCAAGCATCTCGTGAAATCATGCGCTTGATCCATCCTAATGCAGTCATCATGGTAAAAATTAATAATAAAAAAATACCGGACAATGTATCTCAAGCAGTATCGGGATTTATTTTCTTATATATTTCCAGCTATATATTTTTATCTCTACTATTCATGGCAACTGGAGTAAATTACTTGACTGCATTTTCTGGTATTGCAGCAACATTAAATATGACTGGGCCGGGCTTAGGTGATGTTACTGTACACTACGGTGGTATTGGTGATGCGGGTTTATGGATTTTAAGTTTTACTATGTTATTGGGGCGGTTGGAAATTTTTACCTTATTGGTATTATTGACCCCAGCATTTTGGAGAAGATAATGATTTCAACATAAGGAATAATCAAATTCAGGTTATAGCATTTTCCAATTGAATGTATTATATTAATGCAAGTTAATAGCTTGATATTTATATCGAATTAAAGGTCGTTGGCAACAAATTTGGTACAAGATTCAATAATTTGGTAATAATGTTTCCATATAACACATCATGATTATAGGTAGTTACCAATTTTTTATAAATAAAACTGGACATATTATTATATTTTTGTTAGAATGCTGAAATTAGTTTGGTTTGAATGATGGAGAGATGTCCGAGCGGTCGAAGGAGCACGATTGGAAATCGTGTGTGCGTTAATGACGTACCGAGGGTTCGAATCCCTCTCTCTCCGCCAATTATGGTAGTTAATGTCTGTCCCCTCGCAACACGAAATTGTGAACTCCGCCAGGTCCGGAAGGAAGCAACGGCAGCAATCGATGTGGGTGCCGGGGTGTGGCTGGCATTAATTGCCACCCTCATAATTTGGAAAGTTAGTATAGCTTTTCATCTTCTCTAATAGTCATTATTTGATATAATAACATGGCTTATCAAGTTCTAGCCCGTAAATGGCGACCTCATAACTTCCCAGAAATGGTAGGACAAGCTCATGTATTGCGAGCCTTAACCAATGCTTTAGAGCATGACCGTTTACATCATGCTTATTTATTCACTGGGACTCGAGGAGTTGGTAAAACTACAATTGCTCGCATTTTAGCGAAATCACTGAATTGTGAACAAGGTGTATCAGCATTTCCTTGCGGAAAATGTACGACTTGTTGTGAAATAGATACTGGACGATTTGTTGATTTAATAGAGGTTGATGCAGCTTCTCGGACTAAAGTAGAAGATACTCGTGATTTACTGGATAATGTACAATATGCTCCAACTCGAGGTCGCTATAAAGTTTATCTGATTGATGAAGTCCATATGTTATCCACCCATAGCTTTAACGCTCTGTTAAAAACTTTGGAAGAGCCACCTTCACATGTAAAATTCCTGCTTGCTACCACTGACCCACAAAAATTACCTCCTACAATCTTATCTCGTTGTTTACAATTTAATCTTAAACGTATTCCTATTGAACAAATTATCCAACATCTGGATAAAATTATTACGGAAGAAAATGTTGAACATGAAAAACCAGCATTGCGTTTATTGGCTCAAGCTGCGGATGGTAGTTTACGAGATGCTTTGAGTTTATTGGATCAAGCAATTGCTTATGGAGCCGGTAAACTATCCAATGATGATGTCAATGGAATGTTAGGTAGCCTAGACCAAGACATGGTATTAGAATTGGTGGTTTTATTAGCAAACAATGATGCAGCTAATTTATTACAAAAAATTGCTACTTTAGCAGAACAAAATCCTGATTTTACGACTATTTTAAGCGAAATATTATCTTTGTTACAACAGGTTGCCTTGGCACAGATAGTACCTGAAACTATTGATAAAAATCAACCAGAAAGTGAATTAATTTTACAATTAGCTAAACAATTATCACCTGAGGATGTACAATTATTTTATCAGATAGGATTAATTGGTAAACGTGACCTGTCATTAGCACCTGAACCTCGTGGTGGGTTTGAAATGGTTATGTTGCGAATGTTGACTTTCCGCCCGGTAACTCAGCTTCCGCCTACAAATTCAGCACCAACTATTAGTAAACCAATTTCTCCACAGTCTGTCCCCACGCCAGTAGCACCAGTTAAATTATCACCTACAATTATAGATAGTGAATGGGGCAATATTGTACAAACTTTAGGACTAAAAGGTGGAGTTAGACAGTTAGCGGATAACTGTGAATTAAAAAAGCATGAAGGAAATTCTTGGCATTTAAGTTTACACCCCCAATATAAAATAGCATTAACAATCAATAGAAAGAAAAATTTAGAGGAGTTGTTGGAAAAGCATTATGGCACATCACAAACTGTGCATATTCGTATAGAACAAGCAGAAACCCCAGCAATGCAACAGCAACAAGTGCAAGAAGAACATAAACGTTATATAACAAAAGAACTTGAAACAGAACCTTTTATTGTTTATATGAAAGAAAATTGCGATGCACAAGTTAAAATAATTGGAAAATAGAGTTTAAATTATCTCAAATAAGTATTGGATTCCTACAAAATTTACACAGAGGTCATTATGAAATATATTAAAAATCTATTAGTAATAATATCATTGGTATTATCGGTATGCGTAAATGCTAGTGAAAATGTTCCTGAGCAGGAAGCGGAAACTTCCTGGTGGGATACAACCGTACGAGCAGTTACTAATATTTGGGATGGTACTGTCGAAAATGTTGAAACTTTAGCTCAATCTACAGAAGAACATGGGGTGGAATTTTTTGGTAAAGACCCAGCATTTGCAGAGATTTGGGATAAAGTTACACCGGCTCTTAATCAAATATTGGATATTGAACATGAAAATGAAACTTTGCCTGAGTCGGCTTGGCTTGGTAAAGATAAAACCTCTAATAAAAATAAGATAAATGCGTTGCTTGATGAGGCTATAGGAATTTTAAGTATTTCTAAAACTTCTGAAATTAGACACCAAATCCGCAGTATTGAAGAGGATATTCGTGGTTTAAAACAAACTATTGCTAAGTATCGTCAAGCTCAAGTTAGTGCTCCAATTCGTTCCAAATGGAAAACTACAGTGGCTGATTATAAAGAAAAAATTGAGCAATTAACAGAAATTATTCAACAACGTCATGAGCAAATTGATGAACTTAAAACTCAATTTTCTCAACAGCTTGCTGACCGAGGGTTAAATATCAATCAGGAGCAATTAGATGTATTATTGTCCAGTGTGGTTGGTGATGACATTATCCAAAGTAGTGTTGTGTATGATAACGTTAAAAAAATTAGCCAACAATTGATGGAACTTACTAAAAATAGTGGCGAAGATATAGAAATTAGTCAGCGTTACTATGGCATGTACACAATTTTACTAAAAACGTTATTACATATGCAGGTTACTTTTATTGGAAATATTGGGGGGAAATATCTACCTAAAATAACTAATATAGTAGAGGAAGTTAATAATATTAATGAAACTACCAGAAATTTATTAAGTGGAGAAGTTGATAAAAACCACCGGTTACATTTGATGGCTAACATTGGGGCTCAAAAGCTAACTTTACAAACCGCAGAACTGTATAAAAAACATTTGAATAGGCAACGTGATAAAGTTGAAATCGCCAGAAATAAAACTGAATCTGATTTACAAATAGCTCAGAATACTTATCGAACTGTTAGGGTAAGTGGTGAATTGATTAATTTATTGCGTACTAGCCAAAAATCTTTTGATACCTTGTTAAATATTCAAGTACCTGATTTATTAGTATTTGAAAGCTTGCAGATGAAACAAGAATTTGCGATTTTAACACAGAAATTGGCAGAATGAATATAGAATCGCTGCAATAAATTTATGTTTCCTATTTCACATCTGATGTATTTAAAACAAACTTTCAAGGTATAAGTACATAGTCCAACAAAAGTTAATGAATAGCCAGACAAGCTTACCGCAAAAATGTAGTTATTTACCAAATTGTCTATCAATTTTAACGTTTATAGACCCGTATTTTTCTGCCAATATCACATCCCAATACGATGAGTTGTCGCAGTATGGTTTTAGGCGTAGTGGTGAGTATATTTATCGGCCCAATTGTCAAAGTTGTGATGCCTGTATATCAGTGCGAATTCCAGTGCAGTATTTTACGCCATGTAGAAGTCAAAAACGGGTATGGAAAAAAAATCAAGATTTAACCATATCTGTAGTTGCTCCGATGTTTGAAGAGGAACATTTTGAACTTTATTGCCGTTATATACAAGCTCGTCACCAAGAAAATGATGAACATACACCGGAAAGTTACTTAAGATTTTTAACTAGTTATTGGTCTAGAACCGTATTTTATGAATTTAGGCTCGAAGAAAAATTGCTAGCTGTAGCAGTAGTTGATCATGTTAAAAATGGTTTATCGGCAGTATATACTTTTTTTGATCCGGATTATTCTGAACGTGGTTTGGGTACTTTCGCTATTTTATGGGAAATAGAAGAATGTAAACGCTTAAATCGTAATTGGCTTTATTTAGGATATTGGGTTAAAAATTGTCATAAGATGAATTATAAAACTAACTATAAACCTTTAGAATTTTATTATCAAGGAAAATGGCAACATAAAATATTAGATGTATAGCAATTAATTATAATATTTATATTATGGTGACATGAAAAATGTACCAAATCAGGCTTTCCAAAAAATGGAACGAGAACACTTCAAAGGTATGTCACGTGATGCAATGGCAGGATATCCGCAATGTGGATTACCTAAATAAATCGTACAGGGGTAATCCCTTGTGGTTACCCTTATAATTATGTTGAGGCAGATTTTCAAATTATCTCATCGTGCCTCATTTCTAAAAATCTCCCTGTAAAATCCTCTTTTCATCTATATAAATCCTATTACTTTTAATGTACAATAGAATTAAAACTATTGAGGACATATAAATGATAGAGATACGAATACATGGACGCGGCGGGCAAGGCAATGTTGTCGCCGCCTACTTACTAGCAATGGCTGCCTTTGAAGAAGGACGTTATGGACAGGCCTTTCCTAATTTTGGGGCTGAACGGCGTGGGGCTCCAGTAATAGCCTTCGTACGGATTGCTAACGAGCATATTTTACGCCGTAATCAAGTACTAACACCAGCCTTTTTAATCATCCAAGACCAAGCCTTATTACATGTCTCTGGAGTAACTAACGGCTTGCTACCGGGTGGTAAAATCTTAGTAAATTCTCCACAAAGCAGTGATGAACTTAGTCAACAACTTGGTAAAGAAGTAATTTCTATACAAGCTTCCCTGTTAGCCAAAAAAATTCTAGGTCGGCCAGTACCTAATACCGCTTTGTTAGCCGCTTTTTTTGCCCTGACTGGAATGTTATCCCAAAAATCATTAAGAAAGGTTTTACAACATAAATTCCAAGGTATCGTGTTAGAAAAAAATTTACTGTTAATTCAAGAAGCCGTTGGATTAGTACCAGCAGGAATATGGCAGTCGGAGGAAACTAATGTTGCAAGCTCTTGAAGGTTCACAAGCAGTCGCTCAAGCAGTGGCATTATGCCGCCCGCAAGTAATAGCCGCTTATCCTATTACTCCCCAAACTCATATTGTAGAAAATATTTCCAAGTTAGTTGCTGATGGCAAATTAAAATGTGAATTTATCAGTGTAGAAAGTGAATTTTCGGCAGCATCTGTAGTTTTAGGAGCAGCAATAGCCGGCTCTCGGGCTTACACTGCCAGTGCTTCGCAAGGAATTCTATTAATGGCGGAAGTGTTGTTTAATATCGCTGGTTTACGTGTGCCTTTGGTGATGACTTGTGCTAATCGAGCTATCTCCAGTCCACTGTCAATTTGGAATGACCAACAAGATTCTATGGCAGTACGGGATGCCGGGTGGATTCAATTATATTGTGCTGATAATCAAGAAGCAGTTGATACTACAATTCAAGCTTATTTAATTGCGGAACGTACTGAGTTGCCAGTGATGGTGTGTATGGATGGTTTCACTTTGACCCATACTTTGGAAGGCATTGATATTCCAACCCAAGAACAGGTGGATAATTTTTTACCAGCCTATAAATTTTCTCGCACTTTAAATCCACAAAATCCTATTAGTCTAGGTACGTTAGTCTCGCCCGATTTTTATTCTGAAGCTCGTCATTCACATCATACTGCAATTCTCAATGCTCAAACGGAAATTATTGCAGTTGACCAAGAATGGGCCAAAATTAGTGGCCGTTGTTCTGGCGGTTTATTGACAGTCGAAGGGCCAGAAGAAGCCAAAATAGCTATTTTAATTATTGGTTCTGTCTATGGAACTTTATTAGCTGCAATGGAAGAATTTCCGGAAGAACAACCAGTTAAGTTAATAAAATTACGTTCTTTCCGGCCTTTCCCA
The DNA here is from genome assembly GCA_030627125.1 of Thioploca sp. Classification (GTDB taxonomy): domain Bacteria; phylum Pseudomonadota; class Gammaproteobacteria; order Beggiatoales; family Beggiatoaceae; genus DRQV01. The sequence goes on along the minus strand of DAOUSR010000002.1, from coordinate 32,206 downwards.
ATTGATGCACTGAAAGCTGCGTGTGAAGGTTTAGATGATGTAATTGTCTTAGAACGAGCGATTGGTTTAGGCAGTGGAGCTATTGTTGGTTTGGAAGTAACGGCAGCTTTGGCAGAATTGGCTAATCCGCCTAAAGTACATAATTTTGCCGCTGGTTTGGGAGGACGAGATATTCCATTAGAAATGTTACCCCGCTTGCTTGCAACTTTAAATGAACCTAGTGACAGGCGATTACGAATTATTGATGTTGAGTTAGATAAATTACCCGAAGAGGATAGATAAAATGGACTTTTCCCAATTGCGTAATAAACAACCACGGTTTCGTGGCTTAGAATCCGGCCATCGAGCTTGTACTGGCTGTGCAGAAGCTTTAGCGGCTCGTTTAGTTACCGAAGCAGCCGGGCCGGATGTGATGGTGGCTAATGCTACTGGTTGTTTAGAAATCTTTACTACTCCTTGGCCAGAATCAGCTTGGCGAATTCCTTGGGTACATTCCTTATTTGAGAATGCTAGTGCAGTTGCGGCTGGGATGGAAGCGGCGTTGAAAGTGCAAGGCAAATCAACTAAAGTCCTAGCTTTTGGGGGTGATGGTAGCACATTTGATATTGGTTTTCAGTCGTTGTCAGGTATGTTGGAGCGGGGGCAGAATGTATTGTATGTGTGCTTTGATAATGAAGCCTATATGAATACTGGGATTCAACGCTCTAGTTCCACGCCTCATGCTGCGATGACCACTACTTCACCGCCGGGAAAAGAACGGATGGGTAAACGACATTTGAAAAAAGATATTGTGTCGATTATCGCAGCTCATCACATTCCTTATGCAGCTACTACTTCGGTAGCCTATCCATCTGATATTAGGAAGAAAGTTCGGCGGGCAATGGCAATTGAAGGGCCTACTTTTTTACAAATCCATTGTCCATGTCCATTGGGCTGGGGGCATGAAGGTTATAAGAGTATTGAGATAGCCAGATTGGCAGTGCAAACTGGCTTGTTTCCGTTGATTGAATTGGAACGTGGCGGCTTGGCTGGGGTGATGCCGTTGCGTAATATTCGCCCAGTGGTGGATTATTTAAAGGAACAACAGCGTTTTAGGCATTTGTTTACGGATGAATTGAGGGCTAAAGAGGAATTGGAACATATTCAGGCGATAGCAGATCATAATATTGAAATTTATAATTTGCGTAGTGATGGTCATAAGGATGCGTTTGATAGTGAGGGGATGGACACAGTGCGACGGGGAGGAATGCGTTGGGCTTGATATTACCTAGCTTAGTACCTCACCAATACCATTAAGTTAAGAATTTTAATTAGGGTAACCATAATGGGGATACCCATATAATAATTTTACGTAGGGGCAAATCCTTTATGGTTGCCCTAAAGCATTGTGCGTAACATCAGATAATAAGGTTGAAATATACTTTATAAAATTTTTTTCATTAACAAAGGTAATATCAAACATCATAGTCAAAGCTTGTGATTGTTCCTCACTTAAATCAGCTATAAGCATTATAAAGTTACTTTTGTCAATCTTTAATTTTTTGCGTAATTTGATATATTTATCGATAAAAGGTCTAAACTCACCTGATTTACATTCCACGAATATTGGTATATTATTGTTTATCAAGAAAAATATATCTAATTCATTTTTATCATTATTTGCAAAATTAATATTAAAACTTCGCAAACCAGAAAAACTAATATTATTCTTATGACAAAGAGCCAATAACTTCATAAAAGCGAACCATTCTAACCATACTCCATTAAAAAAGTTAACAATTGATTTTGCCATTTGTAAATTTAGATGGATTGTATTATGCTTTTTATCTATAAAAGTCCTTGCAACAAAAGCATATTCATAAAGTTCTTCACAAAATTCTTTAATAAGATGCCGTTCTTCTTCACTATAATGAGATAAATCTATTTTCACATGATCATAGCCTTTATTTTGAATCCGTTTAATTTTATCGGTTACAATTCTTAATGTATTATAATTATCACCTAACTTCACTGCCACTTCATCAAAAAATCCGGTAGTATCAAGAGATTTTTTATCTATATTTAATTGAATTTTTTTACTATTAAACCAATCTAAGATGGGTTTATATTGTTGCTCTTCCATCATAGCAGTTGTGTTAAAAACATCCATATCAAAAGTTTCATTAACAACAGATTCATCAGTATCAGCTTTTACTTTACGTAATTCTGTTTGCATACTAAAATGTTGTTTTAAAATACTTTTAACGAAAAAAAGTGTATCATATATTGGTACAACTTGTTGACATACAGGACATTTAGCTTTTTTACCTACATGTTGATTAGGTAGCTCTCGTAAATATCCACATTTTTTACATCTAAAAATAGCCATTATTTACCCTTAAGTATTTTAAATAATAATATTTACTTTTCAGTTTTTATATCTATAATTTGCATTTGTAACTTCTTAGCATCTTTTAATTTTACTGTAAAGTATCCTATATATGACAGGATCATCGCATTAAAAATATTAATTAGTCTTTCATTATGCTATTATAAACTTTTACTCCGGATTTTGATACTATTATTTATACTTTTAGCTCAGTAACAGTTAAATATTAATTACTTTAAGGACTATGCAAAATAGGTTGTATACAAAGATGATTTAGAAGATGATAAGCATTTAAAACAAAAAGATAGATGCTAATCCTAACAATGTTCCAAAACCAATAACATCAGTAATTGTAGTTAAAGTAACTCCAGAAGCTAGGGCTGGATCGATAGATAAACGATTTAAAATAAATGGGATTAACACTCCAGACAAAGCTGCTAAAGATAAATTAACCAGCAAAGCACAGCCAATAATTATCCCTAAGCCAATATTACCAAACCATATCATGGCAATTACTGCTACTACAACTGCCCAAATTATTCCATTCAATATTCCAACGGCTAACTCTTTTTTCAACAACCATAATATGTTAATACCACTAATCTGATTTAATGCCATAGCCCGAATCACAATAGTTAAAGTCTGGCTACCAGCAATTCCTCCCATACTAGCTACTACTGGCATCAATACTGCTAAAGCCACCATTTTTTCTAAAGTAACAGTAAAAAAACCAATCACATACGCTGCTAAGAAAGCTGTAGCCAAATTTACTCCTAACCACAAAGCCCGATTTTTAGTAGTTGTCAATATTGGAGCAAACATGTCATCATCTTTATTTAAACCTGCTTGTCCCATTAAATTATGATCTGCTTCAGAACGAATTACATCCACCACATCATCAATGGTAATCCGCCCCATTAATATTCCTTCGTCGTCAATAACAGGAACTGATAATAAGTCTCTTTGTTCAAATAAAATTGCAACTTCATGAGCAGATAGATGAGCTGAAATAGGTTCTATTGTGGAAGACATAACTTGTTCAACAGTAGCTCTAGGAGCATTAATCAATATATCTGTTAAAAATAACATACCACGATAACAATTTTTACAATCCACTACCATCAAGGCATCAGCTGGCAATTGGTCAAACCGACGTAAGTAGCGTAATACCATCTTTAAAGTCATTTCAGTACGAACTGCCAGCACATCAGTATTCATTAAACCACCAGCTGAATCCTCTGGGTAAAATAATACCTGCGTCAAACGTTGCCGATACTGCCAGTTCATTATTTGTAAAACTTTTTCTACTATCTCATCTGGTAAATCTTGTAATATATCCACTGCATCATCAATTGCCATACTTTCGGCTGCCGCTGTTATTTTAGCAACTGACATGTTAAGCATTAACTCAATCCGAACATTTTCACTAATATTAGGTAGAATTTCTCCTGGTTTAATATTTTTGGAACGCCATAATTTAAGTCTTTGTTTTGTAGGTAAAGACTCTAAAATATTAGCAATTTCAGATGGATGCAGTTCTTCAATAATTGCATTAAGTTCAGCTTTAGTCCCATTATTTAGGGCATCATATAAGCTGTCAAAAGTTGACGTAGTCATAGGCGGGAATTTTGCAAGTGTCTTGAGAGTAATTCTTAATTATGAATTCTTAACTGGTGTTAATTTTTTACAATGTAGGTTGAGTTAGACGTAGTCGTAACCCAACAAATTAGTTGTCTATGCACGTTCTTTTGCTAATATAATTATACTTTATTTTTCTTTAAATATACTAACAATAAAGAAATAGCGGCTGGTGTTATACCTGATATGCGAGAAGCTTGACCTACAGTAGTTGGGCGGTATTCTGCTAATTTTTGCCGTACTTCATTGGATAATCCTGATACCTTATTATAATCTATAGTTTCTGGCAAGATAGATTCTTCGTAACGGCGTAAACGAGATATCTCCGCTTCTTGACGTTTAATATACCCATTATATTTTTGTTGAATTTCAATCTGTTGAATAACATCATTGGGTAAATCAGTTAATGGCACTAGACGTTCATAAGTAACTTCTGGCCGACCTAATAATTCCAAATAATTTACTTCCCGACTAATGCTAGTAAAATCAAATTTAGCAGAATCGTTCGGGCGAGCCAATATTTTACTAAGACGTTGTTTTTCTAGTTCAATCGCTGTCCTTTTGGCTTCAAAAGCTTGCCATTGCTTATCAGCAACTAAACCCAATTGCCACCCAATTTCTGTCAAACGTAAATCAGCATTGTCTTCTCGCAGCAATAAACGATATTCAGCTCGACTAGTAAACATGCGATAAGGTTCATTGGTGCCTCTGGTAATAAGATCGTCAATCATAACTCCAATATAAGCTTCGTCACGTCTTGGAGTCCAGACCGGTTTATCTTGTACCTGTAACGCAGCATTTATCCCAGCAATCAAGCCTTGAGCCGCAGCTTCTTCATAACCGGTGGTACCATTAATTTGGCCAGCAAAGAATAGTCCTGAAATAACTTTCGTTTCTAAACTTGGTTTTAAATCTCTTGGATCAAAAAAATCATATTCAATTGCATAACCGGGTCGAGTAATATGAGCAGTTTCAAAACCTTTGATAGAACGAACTAATTGTAATTGAATGTCAAATGGTAAGCTAGTGGAAATTCCATTAGGGTAAACTTCGTTAGTTTCTAAACCTTCTGGTTCTACAAAAATTTGGTGTGAAGTTCGATCGGCAAACCGCACAATTTTATCTTCAATGGACGGACAATAGCGAGGCCCAACACTTGTAATTACCCCAGAATATATTGGGGAACGCTCTAAACCAGAGCGAATAATAGCTTGAGTTTGTTCGTTAGTGTGAGTTATATAACAGGATATTTGGGCTGGATGTTGTTCGGCATTGCCTTGAAAAGAGAACACTGGAACTGGCTCGTCTCCCGGTTGGGCTTCCATTACTTGATAATTTAGGCTTTTGCTATCTAAACGAGGCGGAGTTCCAGTTTTTAACCGACTTATTCGTAAAGGTAATTCTCGTAACCGTTCCGCTAAAGCGTTAGCTGGAAGCTCTCCGGCTCTGCCACCTTGATGACTATTTAAACCAATGTGAATTATCCCTGCTAAAAATGTTCCAGTGGTTAAAACTACTGTCGAGGCGAAGAAGCGAATTCCAGTTTGGGTTATGACTCCAACCACTCGTTCATTATCAATAATTAAATCATCAACTGCTTGTTGGAATAGCTTTAAATTAGCTTGATTTTCAATAGCTTTGCGTACTACTGCTTTATATAAATTTCGATCCATTTGGGCTCTAGTTGCTTGGACTGCTGGGCCTTTTCTGGAATTAAGGATCCGAAATTGAATTCCTGCTTGATCCGCAGCTTTAGCCATTAAACCACCTAAAGCATCGATTTCTTTTACTAAATGACCTTTACCAATACCACCAATGGCTGGATTGCAAGACATTTGGCCTAAAGTTTCTATATTATGGGTCAGTAGTAAGGTGGGCATTCCCATTCGAGCAGCAGCTAAGGCCGCTTCAGTACCAGCATGGCCTCCACCTATTACAATTACAGCGAAATGTTCAGGATAATTCATTTTTGTCGATAAGCTATTGGGTGATAAGCAAAGAGGTTACAATGATCTGATTTATATGATTATTTACGAGAGTCTACCAGCTATGAAATCTAGTCTTGCCACGAACATTTGCCACCACTAGTTTTATCAAGAATAGTCAAATATTTAGCATGAGCCTGTAATTCTTCCTTACTGGGTTGAATGATAGCAAGAGGTTCTCTATCTTTAGATATGCGTTTTATAGTATTTGCTATTGGTGTTGTTTCATTAGTTCCTAACAGGCTAACCTGCCCACCAGTCATGGTTAAATATAACTCGGCAAGTATCTCAGCATCTAATAATGCACCATGCAATTGTCGGTTAGAGTTATCAATATTATAACGTTTACACAGTGCATCTAAGTTATTTTTCTGGCCCGGATGATGCTTTCTAGCCAATGACAAAGTATCTAATATTTGACAATATTTTTCTATTGGCTTCCAACCTTGTTTTAATAATTTTAATTCGTGATTAATGAAACCAACGTCAAAACTAGCATTATGAATTACTAACTCGGAACCTGTGATAAAAGCCATGAATTCATCAACTATCTCAAAAAAACGTGGTTTATCATCGAGAAATTCATTAGTTATGCCATGAACTTTCATAGCTCCATCATCAATCTTACGGTTAGGTTTTATATACTGATGATAACGGTTGCTAGTAATACGTCGATCTATAATTTCCACACAACCAATTTCAATAATACGATGGCCAGAAGTTGGATCAAGACCAGTTGTTTCTGTGTCTAGTACAATTTGTCGCATTTTAGAATTATCCTGAGTAGAATATTTAGCAGGACTATCAGCTATTTTAGGAGTGTCTTTAAGACAAGAATCAATGCCTTGATTGGCTAAATCATCAGCTATTTCATTTTCCCTATGACCACTGTGGCCTTTAATCCATTGCCAATCAACTTGATGTTTTTGGGTGACATTATGTAAGCGTTTCCATAGATCAACATTTTTGACTGGTTCTTTATTAGCAGTTTTCCAGCCCCGTTGCATCCAATTAGTTATCCAATCAGTGATGCCTTGCTGGACATATTTAGAATCAGTAGTTAAACGTACATTACTTGTTGGAGGCAAACTTTCTAACGCCATAATAGCAGCCAATAATTCCATCCGATTGTTAGTGGTATCCAGCTCACCACCACACAACTTGGTTTCTTTACCATCTTGGCATAACAATACCCCCCATCCCCCTGGTCCAGGATTACCACGACAAGCACCATCAGTAAAGATTTCTATTATATTCACTTTTTTTCTGTTTTAAAAGAAGTTCTTACAGCTTCAGCGACCATAGCTGGTTGAGCCAACCATTTAGGTCTAATAGGGGTTAAAGTTGCCACTCGTTTTTTAGCAACTAAGATATAAACTGCTCCAAAGTTTTGCATCCAGCGTGAACCAATTTTTTCTACAAAACCAGTGTATTTTCTTAAACGATCGTTATGAAATGGGAAAGCAAAAAAGAAAATATGTTGTTCTGTTATATCAAAATTTAATAAAGCTAGCCAATCTCTAAGTCGCAATAATGATAAAAAATTTCCATTCCATGGAATATTATTTTGGGTAAAAAATTTTCGTATTCCCCACAAACTTATTGGATTAAAACCTAAAATTACTAAATGGCCTTCATGAATCAAAACTCGTTTTACTTCCCGTAATATCTCATGAGGATTATGCTCGAATTCTAACACATGCGGTAATACCACTACATCGACACTATCATGGGCAATTGGAAAGGTATTAGCTAATCCATAGATACTAGTATATGGTTCATCAACCAGATTAGCTGATCTGCTAAGAATACAACGATGCTTAATACGACTACTTTTCAATAAGTTACTATGCCTAATATTGCTAATTTGGAGCAGATGATAACCAAAAAAATGAGGGAGAACTTGTTGCAATATATCGATTTCTTCGCAGAGTAAATGTCTGCCTAATGGAGTTTCAAACCACCTATTTAATTGTGCTGTGTAATCTGCCATTAAAATGGTAATTTGATTCCTTCTGGCAAACTCATTCCACCAGCCAGACCAGATAGTTTTTCTTGACTAGTTTTTTCCACTTTTCGTACTGCATCATTGATAGCAGCAGCAACCAAGTCTTCTAACATTTCTTTATCTTCAGTCATCAATTCAGGCTCAATCTCAACTCTTTTTACGTCATGTCTTCCAGTCATAGTTATTTTGACCATACCACCACCAGATTCACCAGTGATTTCCATATTAGCCAGTTCTTTTTGGGCATCCTCAAAATCAGACTTCATCTTTTGAGCCTGTTTCATTATACCAGCGAGTCCATTTTTCATTATTATATTACCTGTTTTATATATATATTCAGTAAAAGTTTATTACAGGGAGTTTATCAATTTAGAGCTATTTTTGCAACATTTGAAAAATTAGCATATTTTCTCCCGTTCCCAACGTCTTTAATATAGCAATTCTTAATTATGAATGCTTATTTTTTAACGAACTTCAATATAAATAAATAGGACTTACGCAAATTCAAGCTAATGATTTTGAGCTGATTGATAAGATAATCATCTATCCTTAAATATTGTGTAAATCCTATCTAAAATTTAAGTAATAACAGAAGGTTTATCTCTCCCAGTATAATTTTTAATTCCAGCAATTTCATCTGCCAATTTAATCAAGTCGGCCAATTCTTCTTGTGAATCCAGATGGTGTTTGGCAATATCTGGCTCATATTTTTCTAAATAAACTCGCAAAGTAGCTCCTTCAGTGCCAGTTCCAGACAATCGGAAGATAATTCGAGAACCATCTTGAAAACCTATTTGCATTCCTTGGTTTTGACTGATGCTATGATCAACTGGATCAATGTAACCAAAATCGTCACAAAATTCCACTATATAGTTGCCAAATTGTTTACCTTTTAAATGGCTGAAAGTATGGTATAAATTTTCCATAAGTTCATTAGCGGATTTACTATCAACTCCTTCATAATCATGGCGAGAGTATACATTACGACCATATTTAGCCCAATGCTCATAGACAATATCTTTCACTGATTGCTTACGCACAGCTAAAATATTTAGCCAAAATAATACTGCCCATAAACCATCTTTTTCTCGCACATGACTAGAACCAGTGCCAAAACTTTCTTCACCACATAGAGTAGCCAAATTTGCATCCAATAAATTGCCAAAAAATTTCCAACCAGTTGGGGTTTCATAACAATCAATTTTAAGAGCATCAGCAACATGATCAGCAGCTTCACTAGTTGGCATGGAACGAGCTATTCCAGCTAAACCATCTTTATAACCAGGAGCTAAAGTAGCATTGGCTGCCAATATAGCTAAACTATCGGAAGGAGTTACAAAGAAATTTTGGCCTAATACCATATTCCGATCGCCATCTCCATCAGAAGCAGCACCAAACTGAGGCGCAGCATTTCCATACATAATTGTTACTAAATCATGAGCATAAGTCAAATTAGGGTCTGGATGGCCACCACCAAAATCTTCTAATGGAATTCCATTCATTACGGTACCAATTGCTGCTCCTAATTTCTGTTCTAGAATATCTTTGGCATATGGGCCAGTAACAGCGTGCATGGCATCAAAACACATTTTGAAATCAGAGTTAAATAATTTTTTAATCATTGAAAAATCAAATAATTCTTCCATTAATTTGGCATAATCAGCAACTGAATCAATAACTTCAACTTGCATAGTTGCTATTTGAGTTTTACCTAGTTGAGATAAATCAATATCAGGAGTTGCAACAATTTTATATTCGCTAATAGTTTGAGAATGTTCATAAATTGCATCAGTAACTTTTTCTGGAGCAGGACCTCCATTACTAATATTATATTTAATCCCAAAATCTCCTTGGGGACCACCAGGATTATGACTGGCAGATAAAATTATGCCACCAAAAGCTTGGTATTTACGAATAATTGCAGATGCTGCTGGAGTGGATAATATCCCATTTTGGCCTACCAAAGCCTTACCAAAACCATTTGCTGCTGCTATTTTGAGAATAGTTTGAGTTGCAGGTTTGTTATAATAACGTCCATCTCCACCTATAACCAGAGTTTGGCCTTGAAAATCATTCAAAGAGTCAAAAATGGCTTGCACAAAATTTTCTAGATAATTCTGTTGTTGAAACACAGTAACTTTTTTTCGGAGGCCAGAAGTCCCAGGTTTTTGGCCAGTAAACGCAGTGGTGGTAATGGTTTTAATATCCATGAAACTATATCCTTAAAAAGGTGAATGGTAATAATTTTACCTAAAATTTACATTAAGTTCATCTGTGAAGCAAATATATTTAAGAACATTTTTTATATTCTATGAGTTATAATGAATCATACATTTAAGAAAACATTAAATAATAGACATTATACTGATTTAAAAGTATAAAACAAGTACCGATAATTATTAAGGAAATGGAATTTCGCCAAGATTTCATAACGTTCACGGAAGATTCATGTTTCTTAGAACTATTCAATTTTTAACGAAACAGCTGCTAGTTGCGGACTACTCAACTTCGGCTTGCCTCTCCATGTCTCGCAGCGAAAGTATTTCTAAGTTCTTTGTATCCTATTACTTGGTCTTGTAAAAATATTTTATAATTAAAGGTAAGTGCATATGCTAACCAATGATAAACAAGTCGATTCATGTTTGGAAAATATTTGTAACCAAGGTTGTCAAACGGTAACTACTATCATTCAACAACTCGAACAAGGAGAAATTATTAATATAGTCAAATCTTTAACATCCACTCAAAGATTAAAACTTTTACAAGAATTAAAAAGTATTATGGCAGTTTATGGAGATTCATGTATAGTATTTTCTGATTGAATGAGTTATATCAATACAAATTAACAACTTGATATCCATATCGAATTTCATTAAGAATTAAGCATTCACAATTAAGAATTGCTATACTTATTCAAAAAGATAGGATATAATACACGAGTAAGGTGGGTAAGCAAAGCGTCATCCATCTTTTTTTGATTATTAATGGTTGATGTATGACGCAATAGCTTATACAACATACGTTTACTTTATATCTAATTAAATATGATAGTTTATCTAAATGGTAAATTTTTACCCATAGAAGAAGCCAATATATCGGTGCTAGATCGAGGCTTTATTTTTGCTGATGGTGTATATGAAGTAATACCAGCATATGGAGGGCAGCTATTTAGATTGTCAGAGCATCTACAACGTTTAGAAAATAGCTTAAATGGCATCAAATTATCAAATCCGTTGCCACAACAACAATTGGTTGAAATATTGGAAATTATAGTTGCTAAAAATACCGGTGATAATCAATCAGTTTATTTACAAGTAACTCGTGGCCCAGCTAAACGGAATCATAATTTTCCTGAACAAATTGTGTCTACAGTATTTGTAATGAGTGAAGAGCTTAAGTCTTTGCCTCCTTCCACTGGAGTAAAAGCTATAACTTGTAATGATACCCGTTGGCAAAATTGTGATATTAAATCAATTGCTTTATTGGCTAATATATTATTACGGAGACAAGCGGTTGAGGTTGGAGCTGCGGAAGCTATTTTAATTCGAGATGATTTTGTGATGGAGGGAGCAGCTAGCAATGTATTTGTAGTTATTGATGGAATTGCTATTACTCCGCCTAAAAGCCAATTTATTCTGCCCGGCATAACTCGTGATTTGATTATTGAAGCGATGCAAACTGCTAAGTTACCTTGTCAAGAAGCTAATATTTCTATCGAACAGTTAGAATCGGCAACTGAAATTTGGGTTACTAGTTCTACTCGAGAAATTTTACCGGTAATTCAACTGGATGAAAAGATTGTAGGGACTGGAAAACCTGGTGCTGTCTGGTCTCAAGTTTATAAAATTTATCAAAACTATAAGCAACAGTTACGTCCTAATGTCTGATTCTAAAGAATTATTTGAATTTCCCTGTGAATTCCCTATCAAAGTTATGGGAGTTACCAGCCCAAATTTTGAAGCAATAATTGTGGAAATTGTCCAGCGGCATATTGGTAGTTTAAATACAGTAAAATCTCGCCATTCGAAAGAAGGTAAATATATTGCTGTAACGATTAATTTTACCGCCCAAAGTCGACCTCAATTAGATGCTTTATATATGGAATTAACCCAGCATGAAATGGTAAAAATGGTATTATAATACTAATGTTATAATATCTTATTTCGCATTTAACATGAATAAACAGTCCTTACATCTATTTGGAATAATAATTATTGGGTTGCTTTTTAATCAAGGTCATGTATATTCTTTTTTAATTAAGTATATTATCATGTTGATGCTGTTTTTTGTTTTTTTGGAAGTAAAATTTACGACAGAAATCAAGGCGTATATTAGCACTATATATATTTTTATTGCTATGCTAGGAATTGCTTTTTCAGCGTATTATTTAATTAGTTTTATCAATCAAGATATTGCTGTCATAGCTTTTCTGATTGGGATTACTCCAACAGCAACAGCAGCTCCAATAATGATCAGGTTGCTAAAAAAAAATGTGAATTATGTAGTTTTATCAGTAGTACTTACTAATTGTTTAGTAGCTATTTTTCTGCCATTTTTTCTGCCATTAATAACTCTAACAACAAAAAATATTTCGACTGGAAACATATTGATTTCAACATTAACTGTTGTTACAATACCTTGGTTGCTGGCTAAAATAGTTAATTCACAAAATGCAAGTAAGTTTTTTAATCCAAAAATCTTGTTTTACACTTGGTTAATAGCATTATATTTAGCAACCGCAAAAGCGTCTCATTATATATTTAACGAATTAGCAACAACTCCTACAAGCACAATTATTGCTATTGCTATTGTTGCCATATCGCTCTGTACGGTTAATTTTTATTTAGGAACGCTAATTGGTAAACAACAATATTATCGAGAATCTAGCCAGTCATTAGGTCAAAAAAATACTATGTTTATGATCTGGATTGCTATAACTTTTGTAAATCCTTTGGCAGCTTTAGGCCCAATGTTTTATTTAATTTTTCAAAATATATATAATTCGTATTTGTTAAAAATGAGTCCAAGTTAAGAATTCTAACCACCATCACTGCCATTATGAATGAATTATCGTTAGTAAAATTAATCCTTGAAGCCAGCTTACTTGTACAAATGGTCATGCTGTTGTTGTTATTTATTTCTCTTTATTCATGGACTTTGATTTTTTACAAAAGCCGCTATTTGAAAAATATCCATAATACAGTGAATGAATTTGAAGAACTATTTTGGCGAACTAAAGATTTGAGTGTATTATATAATCACATTCGTAATCAAGAGGTTACTGGAATACAAAAAATTTTTGTAGCTGGTTATGCTGAATTTATAAAATCACGAGCTAATACTGATACTTTAGTTGAAAATACTCAACGAGTTATGCAAATAGCATTACGTCGTGAGATAGATGAGTTAGAATCGGAATTGGCAACTCTTGCAACTGTTGGTTCAGTCAGTCCTTATATTGGTTTATTTGGCACTGTGTGGGGAATTATGAACTCATTTCATGCGTTAGGAGGCCAACAACAAGTTACTTTAGCAATGATTGCTCCGGGAATTTCCGAGGCATTGATTGCTACAGCAATGGGTTTATTTGTCGCAATTCCAGCAGTGATGGCTTATAATAATTATACTGATAACATAGACCGTTTAATCACTAGTTATGATACTTTTTTAGACGAATTTATCGGTATTTTACAACGTCAAGCTCAAATTAAACATGCACTACCGTAAACGTCGTCGCCATATGGCAGAAATGAATGTTGTACCATATATTGATGTAATGTTGGTACTGCTGATTATTTTTATGATAACTTCACCGTTATTGACTCGTAGTGTTGAAGTTGAATTACCAGCAGTTAGGCAAGCAGAAATAGTTGGGACTGAAAGTATAAATTTTATAATTATCACTATTAATGCCCAAGGCCAATTATTTTTGGATAAGGATGAACAAACTACTCAGGAATTGCTAGTTAAAGTAGTGGCTTTGACCCGTTTTACTCCTAATTCTCAAGTATTAATCAAAGGGGACCATCGTTTGAGTTATGGAGCAGTAGTAAAACTTATGTCAGTACTGCGAGAAGCTGGAGTAGAAAAAGTAGGTTTGTTAACTAAAATCCAGAAAAATGCTAACAGATAAATTTATTGCTTTTCTTAAAGCTATTTTGCTCCTAAGTCTATTATTATTAATAATATTTTTTAATACGGATTGGTCTGATTCATCGCAAAAAATTTCTAACCACAAGCTTATAGATGAAAAGGATGTACAGGAAGAAGTAGAACATTTACACAGAAATAAAATAATTGCAGACACAACTCAAAAATATAGACAACAAGTTTTTGAACAGAAAGAAAAAGAATATCAGCAACTTAATAGTCAAGGGAATGAATATATTGGGACTTTAACTGTACAACAGCAACAACGGCAACAAGAATTAGATAAGTTAAAACAACGTCGCTTACAAGCAGAACAAGAATTAAAAAAAATCCGGCAAGAACGAAAAAAATTAAATAAGATTCATGCGAATTCTAGCACTAATTAAAGCGTTAATTATTAATATATTGTTTTTATTAACAATATCATTTAGTACTAAAGTATTAAATAAACCAATGCAGCTGCCAATATTAGAAAAAATTATGCCAGCAAGTATTGTAGATGAAGCTCGTATAGTAAAGCAAGTAATTGTGAATAAACCTTCATCTGAGAATAATTTAAAGTCACAACAACATATAGATAAAAAAATCATTTCTGCAGAACAATTACTTAAAAAAACTGAAAGAAGGAAAAAACAAGAACAAGATATATTGAATAAGATTATTAAACAATGGACAATAGAAACTAAAAAACTGGCTAAAGAACGTGAAAAAGCTGAAAAATTAACTCTGTCTCAACAGAAAGTAAAAAAACGTGAAAAGGCTGAAGAATTGGCTCGTTCGCAAGCTAAAAAACGTAAAAAAGCTGAAGAATTAGCTCAATCACAAGCCAAAGAACTTAAGGAAGCAGAAGAATTGGCTCAATCACAAGCCAAAGAACTTAAGAAAGCAGAAGCTAGATCAAAAGAAAATTCTCAACAAGCCACAATAAGTGAAATAGAATTCAAAAAACAATTACAAAAGACGGTAAAACTTTTACAAAATGAAGTGTCTCAATACTGGACACGACCGCGTGGATTTTATGGAGGGTTATCTTGCGTAATAAAAATTACTTTGCAAATAGGTGGAATAGTAGATAAAGCGGCAGTGGTTACTAGTAGTGGAAATATTGCATTTGATCATTCCGCAATATTAGCAGTTCAAAACTCTTCACCATTACCTATACCAAATGAGTTATTTACAGAGTTTCAAGAATTTAATTTTGAATTTAAGAAATAAATTGAAGGCAGGAATTTTGGGTTGGTAAGAAACTATAAATTTCCACCTACCCAAACGTAGTACTTATACTTCAGCTTCTTCTAGCTGAGGACGATCTAATAATTCCACAATAGCCATAGGAGCATTATCTCCGGTTCTAAAACCACACTTTAGAACTCGTACATAACCTCCAGGACGTTCTTTATAACGGGGGCCTAATTCATTAAATAATTTGGTAACTATTGCCCGATCACGTAATCTTGCAAAAGCCAGACGACGTTTAGAAACACTATCTTCTTTAGACAAAGTAATCAAAGGTTCAACAACCCGGCGCAATTCTTTAGCCTTAGGTAGAGTAGTTCTAATAAGTTCATAACGCAACAAAGAAACAGACATATTTTTGAACATTGCCTTTCTGTGACTGCTAGTCCTATTTAACTGCCTGCCAGCATGACGATGACGCATAATTTTATCCTGTAATTAATTAAGAACCATCAGATTCTTCATTATGAAGATTAGGAGGCGGCCAATCTTCTAAACGCATACCCAATGATAATCCTCGGGTTGCTAATATATCCTTAATTTCAGTCAAAGACTTTTTACCAAGATTGGGAGTTTTCAATAAGTCAGACTCAGTTTTTTGAATCAAATCGCCTATATAGAAAATACTTTCTGCTTTCAAACAGTTAGCAGAACGTACAGTTAAATCTAGTTCATCCACCGGTCGTAATAAAACTGGGTCGATTTCATTTCTTTCTGTATCTTCTTCTGGTTCTACGCGATTTTCTAAGTCAACAATTACAGCTAGTTGATCCTGTAAAATGGTAGCGGCAGTTTTAATCGCAGCTTCGGATTCAATAGAACCGTTAGTCTCTAACTCAATGATAAGTTTATCTAAATTAGTACGTTGTTCAACTCTAGCACTTTCTACTTGATAAGCTACCCGTAAAACTGGGCTAAAAGAAGCATCCAACTTTAAGGTACCAATTGGGCTATCGTTATCTTCATCGGTAACAGAACGCTGACCAGCTGGTTGATAACCACGACCTCGCATAACCTTTAAAGTTATATCCAATTTAATAGCTTTAGTTAAGTTAGCAATGACATGCTCTGGATTTACGATCTCAATATCATGCTCTAAAGCTATATCATCCGCATATACGATACCAGGTCCTTGGCTACTCAACTGTAAAGAGATTTTAGAACGCTCCCCCAACATACGAAAAGCAACGCCTTTTAAATTTAATAAAATATCAGTTACATCTTCCTGTACACCTTCAATGGCGGAGTACTCATGTAACACACCTTCAATTTTCACGTCAGTTACAGCAGCACCTGGCAAAGAAGATAATAAAACTCGTCTCAGTGCGTTACCTAAGGTATATCCGAAACCCCGGTCTAAAGGTTCTAATGTTATTTTAGCAATTGTATCGCTGATATACTCAACATCAACTATACGAGGTTTTAAGAAATCCATTAGCATACTTGCGTATCCAATTTACTTAGAGTACAACTCTACAACAAGCTGTTCATTAATATCACTTGGTAATTCTTGACGTTCTGGAGCTGTTTTAAAAATACCACTCATTTTATTCGTATCAACTTCAACCCATTCTGGAAAACCATATTCTGTAGAACTAGTTAAAGCGGCTTTAATACGCAATTGTTCACGACTTTTATCTCGAATTCTAATCATATCATTAGGGCTAACTTGGTATGATGGAATATTAACCGATTTTTCATTGACTAAAATAGATTTATGACTAACTAATTGTCTAGCTTCAGCTCTAGTAACTCCAAATCCCATCCGATAAACTACATTATCCAGACGGCATTCAAGCAATTTCAACAAATTTTCACCAGTTGAACCAGACTTTTGATTTGCTTTCACATAATAGCCATGAAACTGTTTTTCCAATATTCCATACAAGCGACGTAATTTTTGTTTTTCACGCAACTGGATGGCGTAATCAGACAAACGCTGCCTTTTATCGCCATGTTGGCCCGGCAATTTTTCAGATTTACATTTTGAATCCAGACTACGGACACGACTTTTTAGGAATAAATCAGTCTGTTCACGTCGACTTAATTTACATTTAGGGCCAAGATATCTTGCCATATTATCTCTCTAAAATTATTATACTCTGCGTCTTTTGGGAGGACGGCATCCATTATGTGGGATTGGAGTAACATCGGTAATGGAAGTAATTTTAAAACCATTTGCATTAAGAGAACGCACTGCTGATTCACGTCCTGGTCCCGGCCCTTTGATCCGCACATCCAAATTTTTGACACCAAAATCTTTCACAATATTACCAACTTTTTCTGCTGCTATCTGAGCTGCAAAAGGAGTACTTTTACGAGAACCACGAAATCCACTACCACCAGATGTTGCCCAACCTAAGGCATTACCTTGGCGGTCAGTGATAGTTATTATGGTATTATTAAAAGAAGCATGTACATGGGCAATACCATCTGTAACGTTTTTTTTAACTTTTTTACGTTGTCGTTGTGCTTTTGGCATATTTTAATCCTATATTTACTCGATTTATTTCTTAATTGGTCTTCTAGGACCTTTACGAGTACGAGCATTAGTACGAGTACGTTGACCACGCAATGGTAAACCACGTCGATGCCTTATACCACGATAACAGCCTAGATCTTTTAAACGTTTTATGTTCATTGCTATCTCACGACGCAAATCACCTTCTATATTATATTTAGCAACCTCAGTACGCAAACTTTCAAGCTCTTTATCCTTTAAGTTCTTAACTTTGGTAATGGGAGCAACCTTAGTTGCCTCACAAATACGTTGAGCTAAAACCGAACCAATTCCATAAATGGAAGTTAAAGCAATAACTATATGTTTGTGTACTGGAATGTTAATACCAGCAATACGGGCCATAATAATCCTATCTACTTTGTTGTAGGGTGAAGCTAATTACTCACCACCATACATTAAAATGGTGGGAATAATGTTTCCCACCCTACATTTTATTATCCTTGGCGTTGTTTATGTCTTTTATCTACACAAATAACTCTAACTTTGCCATGGCGACGAATAATTTTACAATTTCGACAAATTTTTTTAACAGAAGCTCTTACTTTCATAATTTATAAACCACGTCCATGTCCTTTTAAATTAGCTTTTTTCATCAGTCCTTCATATTGATGCGACATTAGATGAGCTTGTACTTGGGACATAAAATCCATTGTAACAACTACAATGATTAATAAAGAAGTACCTCCAAAATAAAAAGGCACATTCCATTTAAGAATCAAGAATTCCGGCAATAAACATACAGCAGTAACATAAATAGCACTGGCTAAAGTCAGCCGTGACATAACTGTATCCAAATATTCTGCTGTTTGTAATCCTGGTCTTACTCCTGGAACAAAAGCTCCAGATTTTTTCAAATTATCTGCAATATCCCTAGGATTAAAAGTTAATGCTGTATAAAAAAAGCAGAAAAATATGATAGCTACTGCATAAAACATAACATATAATGGCTGTCCTGGCGATATAGCCTGTGATACATCCTTTAACCAAGTCATATTTTCAG
Organism: Thioploca sp.; assembly: GCA_030627125.1. GTDB lineage: Bacteria > Pseudomonadota > Gammaproteobacteria > Beggiatoales > Beggiatoaceae > DRQV01. The sequence continues at coordinate 13,300 of DAOUSR010000002.1, read as the reverse complement.
AACTGCCAAACCAACCAGCTAAAGTTGCTGGAAATAATATAATACTGGAAGCAAAAATTGGTGGAATTACCCCAGCCATATTCATTTTTAATGGTAAATGACTGCTTTGCCCTGCATATAGTTTATTACCAACCTGTCGTTTAGCATAGTTGACAGTTATACGTCTTTGCCCACGCTCAACAAATACTACAAATGCTGTTACCATCAAAATTAAAGTAAACAATACTAAAACTGTCAAAATATGCAACTGTCCGGTACGAGCTAATTCTAATGAACCGCCGATTGCAGAAGGCAGTCCAGACACAATACCAGCATAAATTATAAGTGAAATACCATTACCAATACCACGTTCTGTCATCTGTTCACCTAACCACATGATAAACATGGCTCCAGTAACCAGTGTCATAATAGCTGTAATTCGGAATGCAAGGCCGGGGTCAATAACTACACTTTGACTTTCTAAAGCAATTGCAACTCCAGTAGCTTGAAAAGTAGCTAAACCCAAAGTGCCATAACGTGTATATTGAGTTATTTTACGCCGTCCTGACTCACCTTCTTTTTTCAACTGTTCTAGCTTGGGGTGGACAGCTGTCATTAACTGCATAATAATAGCAGCCGAAATATAAGGCATAATACCAATAGCAAATACGGAAAAACGTTCTAAAGCACCACCAGAAAACATATTAAACATGTCTAAAATGGTACCACGCTGTTCCTCAAACATAGCTGCTAAAGCTACTGGATCAATACCTGGTACTGGTATAAATGTGCCAATTCGGAACACTACTATAGCTCCTAATACAAACAGAAGCCGTTGTTTGAGTTCAGTTAAACGTCCAAACTTTCCAAGTTCCAACGCATTATTTATAGCCACCAGCTTTATTCCTCAATTGAGCCACCAGCATTTAAAATCGCAGTACGAGCCCCAGTAGTGCAGGCTATACCTAAAATTTTAAATGCTCGACTTATTTCTCCAGTAGCAATAATTTTAGCATATTTGAAATGCTGTTTAATGATACGAGCAGCTTTTAGAGTTTCTAAAGAAATACTATCATTTTCAATACGTCCCAATTCATGCAAACGCACTTCAGCGGTTAATTTAGCGGTACGAGAGGCAAACCCAACTTTTGGCAAACGTCTTTGTAAAGGCATTTGTCCACCCTCGAATCCAACTTTATGGAAACCACCAGCTCTAGAATGCTGTCCTTTATGACCACGGCCACAGGTTTTACCTAATCCGCTACCAATACCGCGTCCAACTCGCTTAGCAGCTTTTTTAGCTCCAACCGCAGGTTTTATTGTATTTAGGTACATTATTCTTCCACTTTTAGTAAATAGGCAACTTTATTAATCATACCACGATTAGCCAGAGTATCTTCGACATAAACCGTGTGATGACGCCGCCGTAATCCAAGCCCAGCAATGCAAGCTTTATGTCTTGGAAGTCGGCCATGCGAGCTACCTAATTGGGTAACTTTAATTTTTTTTGTCATAACTTAAAATCTCTTCAACAGTTTTTCCACGTTTGGCCGCTACTGACTCGGGACTAGCCATTTTAACGAGACCCTTAAACATAGCTTGAACTACATTTTTAGGGTTAGAACTGCCAATAGTTTTAGCCAATACATCGTGTACTCCTAACACATCAAAAACTGCTCGCATTGCACCTCCAGCAATTACTCCTGTACCACTAGAAGCTGGTTGCATATAAATCTTAGCAGCACCGTGTTCGGCCACAATAGGATGTTGTAAAGTTACTCCATTTAGACGGACACTATACATATTTTTACGAGCATTTTCCATTGCTTTAGAAATAGCTAAAGGAACTTCTCTAGCTTTACCATATCCATAGCCAGCTCTACCTTTACCATCACCTACAACTGTCAATGCAGTAAAACTAAAAATCCGTCCACCCTTAACTACTTTGGCTACTCGATTCACTGTCACCAGCTTCTCTAAAAACTCATCGTTTTTAGTCCGTTGAAATTCGTAATTTGCCATATTTTAATTTAATATAATTAGAATTTTAGACCATTTTCACGAGCAGTATCAGCCAAAGCCTTTATTCGACCATGAAATTTAAAACCAGAACGATCAAAACTTACTCGTTCAATATCAACTGATTTAGCTCGCAATGCAATAGTTTTACCTACTATAGTTGCTGCCGCTATATTACCTCCAGAAGCAATCATTTCTTTAACTTCTTTATCTAAAGTCGAGGCACTAGCAAGTACTTTAGAACCATCTGGAGTAATAATTTGTGCGTAAATATGTCTAGGTGTTTTATAAACGCATAACCTAGTAGCTCCTAGAGATTTAATTTTGGCACGAGTACGACGGCTTCGTCGTAAACGAGCATTTTTTTTATCCATATTATTTCTTCTTAGCTTCTTTTCTTATAATAACTTCATCCGCATACTTAACTCCTTTGCCTTTATATGGTTCTGGCGGACGATAAGCTCGGATATTAGCTGCTACCTGTCCAACTTGTTGTTTGTTTATACCTTTAATCGTTACTTCTGTTTGAGTTGGAGTTTCTATAGTAACTCCATCAGGAATAGCAAATACAATTGGATGTGAAAAGCCTAGAGTAAGATTAAGATTCTTACCTTCCACTTGAGCTCTATATCCTACTCCAATTAAATTAAGCTTCCTTTCAAACCCATTAGTTACTCCTTCTAGCATATTATTAACTATTGCACGCATAGTTCCTGCCATAGCCGTAGCATTTTTGGTTCTTGGTGCAAAAGTTAAAATATTATCAGCTAAGTTAACTTCTACATCTGCATGTAAATTTTGTTTTAGCTGACCATTCTTGCCTTTAATAGAAAGAGCTTGATTATCTAAAGATACTTCAACGCCAACAGGAAAAACAATTGGTTTTTTTGCAATTCTCGACATTCTTAAATTACCATTCAATATTTATCAGTTAAGCGACTAAACATAATACTTCGCCACCTTGATTAAGGCTACGCGCTTGTCGATCTGTCATTATTCCTTTACTAGTAGAAATAACTGCTATTCCTAATCCTCCTGATACTTGAGGTAACTCACCCTTCTTTTTGTAAATTTGTAGTCCAGGTCTGCTAAAACGTTTTAACAAACTTATGACTGGTTTGCCTTCATAATATTTCAAATCTACAGTCAATACAGGTTTGGTTTCTATAGTCGTATTAAAACCAATAATATAACCTTCCTCTTGTAGTAACTTAGCAATAGCTACTTTGATTTTAGAGGCTGGCATTTCCACTTGTTTAAAATTACAAGCTTGTGCATTGCGAATACGCGTCAACATATCAGCAATAGGATCTGACATACTCATACTTAAAGTTCTCTATCTATATTAACTTTACACAAAATTATGAATTTATTAAAAAATTCACATTAAAATATAAAAATCACCAACTTGACTTAGTCAAACCTGGGACAAATCCTTGCATTGCAGCTTCCCGTAACTTATTACGGCCTAACCCAAATTTTCTATAATAACCATGAGGACGCCCAGTTATCTTACATCGATTACGAATACGACATGGACTAGCATCACGTGGTAAAGATTGAAATTCATGTCTCGCAACTTCTCGCTCATTAAAACTTAAACTTTGATCTTTTATAGTTTTCTTTAATGCTGCTCTTTTAGTAGCATATTTTTCTACCGTTTTTAAACGCTTTGCTTCTCGATTAATAACAGAAAGTTTTGCCATAGTAATATATAATTATTTTAATGGGAAGTTAAAAGCCTTAAGCAAGGCACGTCCTTCCTCATCTGTATTAGCTGAAGTAGTAAGCGTAATATCCATTCCACGAATAGTATCAATCTTATCATAATCTATTTCTGGAAATATAATTTGCTCTTTTATTCCTAAAGTATAATTACCACGCCCATCAAACGCTTTGTTAGAAAAACCACGAAAATCTCTAATCCGCGGAATAGCAATACTAACAAGCCTATCCAAAAATTCATACATATAAGCTCGGCGTAAATTGACTTTGCAACCAATTGGCCAACCTTCACGTACTTTAAAATTAGAAATAGATTTTCGAGCCTTGGTAACAACTGGTTTTTGACCAGCAATACTTGTCATATCAACTACTGCTCGTTCAATTATCTTCTTGTCAGCAACAGCTGTTCCTAAACCCATATTTATGGTAATCTGAAGTAGTTTAGGAACTTGCATAACACTTTTATATTCAAACTGTTGTACTAGTTCTGGTACAATAGTTTCTCGGTAATATGTGTGTAATCTTGCCATTATTCAGTAATAACTTCACCAGTTGATTTAAAATAACGTACCTTAGTTCCATCTTCAAGATACTTAAAGCCAACTCGATCTGCTTTATTAGTTGTTGGATTGACTAAAGCAACATTAGAAATATGGATTGGCATTTCTTTATCAATAATGCCTCCAGCAACATTTCGCATTGGATTAGGCCGAGTATGACGTTTAACTATGTTGATATTCTCAACTACTATCCTATCATTTTTTACAACTCTAACCACTTTACCAAGTTTATCTTTATCTTTACCAGCAATAACTATTATTTCATCGCCTGATTTTATTTTTCTCATCTATTACCTCATCAAAGCACTTCTGGGGCAAGAGAAACAATACGCATAAATTTCTCATTTCTCAATTCACGAGTAACTGGCCCAAAAATACGGGTGCCTATAGGTTGAGATTGATTATTAAGTAAAACAGCAGCATTACCATCAAAACGGATCAAGGAACCATCAGGTCGTCTTACACCTTTGCTAGTTCTAACTATTAATGCTTGATAAATTTCACCTTTTTTAACTTTACTACGTGGAATTGCTTCTTTCACACTAACTTTAATAACATCCCCTATATTAGCATAACGCCGATGTGAGCCACCTAAAATTTTAATACATTTAAGTTTTTTTGCCCCACTATTATCAGCAGCATCCAGTACAGTTTGCATTTGTATCATAGCTTTTTCTCAATATTTTTAAAAAATTGATAATCCTAACTTTAATTGAGTGCAACTTCTAGTTTTAGATAACAAGCTGTTCATTTTTGTCAATGAGAAAATTATTAATTTTGCCAATAAACATAGAGAACTCAGCATCTGCAAGCTAATCTGATGGAAAAATACCAACTACCTTATGTAATTGGAGAATTTTTCCTAACTATCTGTTCCAACCGCCAACTTTTAGTTTTGGATAAAGGACGACATTGGATAATTTCAACAATATCACCAATACCACATATCTGTTCTTCGTCATGAGCATGTAATTTAGTTGAACGTTTAATATATTTCCCATATTTCGGATGTTTTACTTTGCGTTCTACTAATACAGTAATAGTTTTATCCATTGCATTGCTGGTGACACAGCCAACATGAGATACTTTTACCTTTTGTTTATCCATATTTTTTAGGCTGCCTTTTTTTCATTAATAACTGTCTTTACTCTGGCAATATCTCGTCGTACACTACGTAACCGAGTATGCCTATTTAGCTGGCCATTAGCTTTTTGTACCCTTAAACTAAAATGTTCTCGTAATAACTCTAATAATTCTTTATTAAGATCATCAATAGATTTAGTGCGTAATTCTTTAGCTTGCATCACATTACCACTCTAGTTGCAAAGGTGGTTGGCACAGATAATTTAGCAGAAGCTAAACGAAATGCTTCTCTAGCTACTTTTTCGCTAACACCTTCAATTTCATATAATACACTACCTGGCTGAACTAAAGCAACCCAATATTCTACATTACCTTTTCCTTTACCCATACGGACTTCTAAAGGTTTTTTGCTTATTGGTTTATCTGGAAACATTCGAATCCATAGCTTTCCACCACGTTTAACATGTCGTGTAATAGTTCTACGAGCAGATTCGATTTGTCTAGCAGTAATTCGTCCATGACCAGTAGCTTTAAGGCCAAATTCACCAAAACTTATTTTGTTGCCACGCTGAGCATTACCTCTATTGTGGCCTTTCATTTGTTTTCTAAATTTTGTTCGCTTAGGTTGTAACATAATTAATCTTACTTACCAATAATTTCACCTTTGAAAATCCATACCTTAATACCAATAATACCATAAGTAGTATGAGATTCAGCAAAGCCGTAGTCTATATCCGCACGTAAAGTATGTAAAGGCACTCTGCCTTCCCGATACCACTCTTTCCGAGCAATTTCAGCCCCATTTAAACGACCACTTACATTGATACGAATTCCTTGAGCTCCCAATCGCATAGCATTGCCTACTGCTCGTTTCATAGCTCGTCTAAACATTATACGACGTTCTAGTTGTTGAGCTATGTTCATTGCAACCAAATTGGCATCAATTTCTGGCTTACGAATTTCTTCTACACTAATATGTACTGGTATGCCCATCATTTTAGCTACTTTAGTACGTAATTTATCAATATCTTCACCTTTTTTACCAATTACAATACCTGGACGAGCAGTGTGAATTATAATACGAGCATTACGAGCTGGGCGTTCAATACGCACCTCACTAACTGAGGCTTGTTTTAATTCTTTTTTTATGAAGCTTCTAACTTTCAGATCAGTATTTAGGTAGTCAGCATAGTTTCTACCGTCAGCATACCATTTTGATGACCAGTCTTTTATAATTCCAAGACGGATTCCTATTGGATGTACTTTTTGGCCCATAATAAACTCAACTTAAGTCGGAGACTTTGATTGTAATGTGACTTGTACGTTTAAGGATACGATTGCCACGTCCTTTAGCACGAGGTCTCATCCGTTTAAGGGTTGCCCCCACATCAATATATATTGCAGATACATATAACTCATCTATATCTATACCTTGATTATTTTCAGCATTAGCAATAGCACTATCTAAAGTTTTTTTAATTAATTTAGCTGCTTTTTGTTTGCTAAACTTTAACAAATTTAAGGCTTTTTCAACTGGTAACCCTCGAATTTGGTCAGCAACCAAACGGCCTTTTTGAGCAGACATACGTATATATTTATGTAAAGATACTGTTTCCATTATTTTTTGCTCTTTTTATCGCCAGCTTGATGACCTCGATAGGTACGAGTTATAGCAAATTCTCCTAATTTATGCCCAACCATATTTTCTGTGACAAATACTGGAACATGTTGGCGACCGTTATGAATAGCCATAGTTAAACCAACCATTTCTGGAATAACCATAGAACGGCGTGACCAAGTTTTTATTGGACGCTTATTTCTAATAGCTATGGCTTTTTCAACTTTCTTCAATAGATGTAAGTCAACAAAAGGTCCTTTTTTAATTGAACGCGGCATATTTTTTAAACCTTAATATTTTAACGACGACGAATAATCATTTTAGAAGTACGTTTATTGCTACGGGTTTTAGCACCCTTAGTTGGGAATCCCCAAGGTGTAACTGGATGTCTTCCACCAGAGGTACGCCCTTCGCCTCCTCCATGTGGATGATCCACTGGATTCATAGCAACACCACGAACTGTAGGTCTAATGCCACGCCATCTTTTTGCACCAGCTTTACCCAACGAAATAAGACTATGAGTAGAATTACCAACCTCACCAAGGGTTGCCCTACATTCAACTGATATTTTGCGGACTTCTCCAGAACGTAAACGTAGAGTTGCATAACGGTCTTCACGAGCAACAATTTGAGCATAACCACCAGCACTACGACTTATTTGAGCCCCTTTACCTGGCTTCAGTTCTATACAATGAACTAATGTACCCATAGGTATACTGCGTAAAGGCATGCAATTACCAGATTTTATCGGCACATGATTACCGGATATAATTATGTCACCAGTTTTAATATCTTTTGGTGCAATAATATAACGACGTTCACCATCATTGTATAATAATAAAGCTATATTAGCACTACGATTAGGATCGTATTCTAACCGTTCTATCTTAGCTGGTATACCGTCTTTATTACGTTTAAAATCAATTATACGATAATGTTGTTTATGTCCACCACCACGATGACGAACTGTAATACGTCCGTTATTATTACGTCCACTGGTTCTTATTTTTTTACTAAGTAAAGATTTATGCGGCGAACCTTTATGAAGTTCCGAATAATCTTCTTTAATTACAAATCTACGTCCAGGCGAAGTCGGGTTAGTTTTAATGAGAGCCATAATATTTAGTATAATTAAAGTTTAAATTTTTAATGTTATTCAGCATCTCTAAAGCTAATATCAAACCCGGGCATCAAACCCACGTAAGCTTTTTTCCAATCTGCTCGTTTCCCTTGAACTCGACCAAAGGTCTTACGTTTCCCTTTGACATTACAGACCTGTACTGCTTTTACTTTAACATTAAATAATAATTCTACTGCTTGTTTAACTTCTTGTTTAGTTGCATTTGGCAATATTTTAAATACGAATTGCAGTTTACTATCAGCAACAGCAGTCGCTTTTTCAGAAATATGAGGAGCAATTAAAACTTTCATCAAACGTGCTTGATTCATAATGCTAACCTCTTTTCCAATTTTCTTATAGTTGCAACATTAGTTAATATTTTTTTCGACTGAATCAAATTTACCGGATTTATTGTAGTCGTTTTTGTTACATTAAGATAATGAATATTACGAGCAGCTAATATTAAATTGACATCTTCTTCTGGAGTGACAATTAATATTTGTTGATTATCCAGTCCAAGTTTTTGTAAATATTCTAATAATGATACAGTTTTAGGGCTATCAAAATTAAAATCCTCAACTATTAACAAACGTTCTTGGCGTATTAATTCAGATAAGATAGAACGTAAAGCACCTTGATACATCTTTTTATTTATTTTCTGAGAATAATCTCTAGGTATAGCAGCAAAAGTTACACCACCACCTTTCCATAATGGACTAGCTACACTTCCGGCTCTAGCTCGCCCAGTGCCTTTTTGTCTCCAAGGCTTACTACCAGTTGCTTTTACCTGAGAACGACTTTTTTGAGCTTTAGTACCAGCACGTCCACCAGCTAAATAGCATGTTACCGCTTGATGTATTAAAGGTTCATTAAATTCTTTGCTAAACACTTCATCAGATACATCAATGATATTATCATGTGTCCCACTTAAACTTAACTGCATTGTATTGATTCTTTAAAATTATAGTGAATATTATGTTTTAGCATTTTTCATTTTAATAGCTGGACGAATAAATACATCGCCACCTGGTGCTCCTGGTATTGCTCCTTTAACTAATAATAACTGCCTATCTAAATCTATTCGTACGATTTCCAGATTTAATATAGTACAACGAGCATTACCCATATGTCCAGCCATTTTTTTTCCCTTAAAAACTCGACCAGGTGTTTGGTTTTGACCAATAGAACCGGCTGAGCGATGGGATAATGAATTACCGTGAGTAGCGTCTTGCATGCTAAAATTATATCTTTTTATAACTCCAGCAAATCCCTTACCTTTGGTTAAACCAGTAACATCAATCTTTTGACCTTGAGTAAAAACATCAACTCCAATTGTTTGACCTAATTTAAATGTATTATCATTATCAATCCTAAATTCCCAAAAATGACGACCTTCTTCTACATTTGCTTTAGCCAAATGACCTTTAGTTGGTTTGTTAATTTTGGCAACTTTATGAGTTCCACAAGTAACTTGTACTGAGTTATAACCTTCTTTAGCAACTGATTTAATTTGGGTAACTCGATTCAGTGAAACCGAAATTACTGATACTGGTATAGAGTGACCATCTTCGGAAAAAATCCGAGTCATTCCACGTTTTTGCCCCACAACCATCATAATTTAATATCCTTTATGAAACTCACAACTAATTAAGTTTTATTTGTACTTCAACTCCAGCCGCCAAGTCCAACTTCATTAAAGAATCGACTGTTTTATCAGTAGGATCAATAATATCTAATAAACGCTTATGAGTTCGAATTTCATATTGATCACGAGCATCTTTATTAACATGTGGTGAAATTAGAACAGTAAATTTTTCTTTCTTAGTAGGCAATGGAATAGGTCCACGTAATCTAGCTCCAGTACGCCTTGCTGTCTCAACAATTTCTCGTGCGGACTGATCAATTAATTTATAATCAAAAGCTTTTAAACGAATTCGAATCCGCTGATTAACCATTGTAGCCATAATTCTTCTCTTTAATTTGTCTTTTTAATTACTGCTTCAGCAATACTAGTTGGAGCTTCTTTATAAGAATCAAACTGCATTGTATAACTAGCACGACCTTGTGTCAAAGAACGTAAATCAGTTGCATAACCAAACATTTCAGCTAGAGGTACTTCTGCCTGAATAACTTTACCAGTAGGCAGATCATCCATGCCTTGTAAAATACCACGTCTACGGTTTAAATCTCCCATCACATCACCCATGTATTCTTCTGGGGTTACTACCTCCACAGCCATAATTGGTTCAAGTAATACTGCACTAGCTTTCCTTGCACCTTCTTTAAATCCCATAGAACCAGCAATTTTGAAGGCCATTTCATTAGAATCTACTTCATGAAAAGAACCATCAAATAATGTTACTTTAACATCAACTACAGGAAATCCAGCAATAACACCATTTTGCATTTGCTCTTGAATTCCTTTATCAACTGAAGGGATATATTCTTTGGGAATAATACCACCAACTATTTGATTCACAAATTCATAGCCAGAACCAGTCTCTAAGGGTTCTATCTTCAACCATACATGTCCATATTGACCACGGCCACCTGATTGGCGAACAAATTTACCTTCTTGTTCAACTACCTTACGAATAGTCTCTCTATAAGCTACTTGTGGAGCCCCAACATTGGCCTCAACTCCAAATTCACGTCTCAAACGATCTATAATAACTTCCAAATGCAGCTCACCCATTCCGGAAATAATGGTTTGGCTAGTTTCTTCATCAGTATGTACTCGAAAAGATGGGTCTTCTGCAGTTAACTTAGATAGCGATAGCCCCATTTTTTCTTGATCAGCACGGGTTTTTGGCTCCACTGCAATGGAAATTACTGGCTCTGGAAAATCCATTTTTTCTAATGTTATTATATGATTTTTATCACATAAAGTCTCACCAGTAGTAACATCTTTTAATCCTACAGCAGCAGCAATATCTCCAGCCCTAACTTCTTTTATTTCTTCGCGAGTATTGGCGTGCATTTGCAAGATACGCCCTACTCTTTCTTTCTTGCCTTTTAACGGATTATATACACTATCTCCAGAGTTTAATACTCCAGAATAAACCCTAAAATAAGTTAGAGAACCTACAAATGGATCAGTAGCAACTTTAAAAGCTAGAGCTGCAAATGGTTCTTCATCGCTTGCAGTTCTTTCAGCTTCAGTTTCTTTACCGTCATCTAATACTCCTTTTATAGCAAGCACATCACAAGGAGCTGGCAAATAATCAATTACTGCATCTAGCATTGCCTGTACACCCTTGTTTTTAAAGGCTGAACCACATAATGCTGGAATTATTTCATTTGCTAAAGTACGTTGCCGAATCCCTGTTTTAATTTCTGATACAGATAAATCACCTTCTTCTAGGTATTTTTCCATCAAATCATCATTAGATTCTGCAACTGCTTCTAATAAATGCTCTCTCCATTTTAAACATTCATCCTGCATGTCGATTGGAATAGCCTTTTCAGAAAATTTCATTCCCTGACTAGCATCATCCCAGTAAATCGCCCGCATTTTAACCAAATCAACTACACCTAAAAACTTATCTTCTGCTCCGATAGGTAGCTGTATTGGTACAGGGTATGACGCCAAACGTTTTTTAATTTGTGAAATTACACGTAAGAAATCAGCTCCAGCTCTATCCATTTTATTAACAAATGCCAATCTTGGAACGCCATATTTATCTGCTTGCCGCCAAACTGTTTCAGATTGGGGTTCAACACCACCAACTGCACAAAACACTGCACAAGTTCCGTCTAATACTCGTAATGAACGTTCTACTTCAATGGTGAAATCAACATGACCAGGAGTATCAATAATATTAATACGATGCTCTGGATATTGCTGTTCCATTCCACTCCAAAAACAGGTAGTTGCTGCCGAGGTAATAGTTATACCACGTTCCTGCTCCAATGGCATCCAATCCATTGTTGCTGCACCATCATGTACTTCCCCAATTTTGTGTGACACACCAGTATAAAATAAAATCCGTTCTGTTGCAGTTGTTTTGCCTGCATCAATATGTGCCATAATACCAATATTTCGATAACGCTCAATGGGGGTTTTACGTGCCATAATCTCAGTTAGTTAATTTTAATTATCTTTCAAATATATTAAGTTATTTTACAATATCCAGTTATTCAAAAAATATTACTGAATTACAGAATATTGCTTTAAACTGAGTTAACTGGATAAGAAACTTTACCACCTAAAATGGGAAAATGCTTTATTGGCTTCAGCCATACGGTGAACATCATCACGTTTTTTAATTGCTGTACCCTTATTTTCATGGGCATCAAGAATTTCACCTGCTAAACGCAATCCCATAGTTTTTTCACCTCGTTTTCTTGCTGAATCCACCAACCAGCGCATAGCTAAAGTAGTTCGACGCGATGGCCGCACTTCTATAGGCACTTGATAAGTTGAACCACCTACTCGGCGAGATTTAACTTCAACAACTGGACGAACATTTTCTAAGGCTTTAGTGAAAATTTCTAAAGCTTCACCCTTACTTTTTTCAGCTACTCGTTCTAAAGCTCCATATACAATACGTTCTGCTACCGATTTTTTACCACTTTTCATCACTGTATTTATGAACTTTGCAACCGTCTCATCTCCAAATTTAGGGTCAGGCAGAATAACACGCTTAGCTATAACTCTTCTTCTTGACATTAAATATATCCATCCAAATTAAGACTTAGGTTTTTTAGTACCATACTTAGATCGTCCTTGATTCCTTGAATTAACACCAGATGTGTCCAATGAGCCTCGTACAGTATGATAACGAACACCAGGCAAATCTTTTACACGACCACCACGAATTAATACTACTGAATGTTCTTGTAAATTATGACCTTCACCACCTATATAAGTTGTTACTTCCATTCCATTAGTGAGTCTTACACGAGCTACTTTACGCATAGCTGAATTAGGTTTTTTTGGTGTTGTAGTATAAACCCTAGTACAAACTCCGCGTCTTTGAGGGCACCCTTCTAAAGCTGGAGTATTACTTTTACTTATTTGTCGCTTACGTGATTTACGCACTAATTGGTTAATTGTCGTCATTTCATTGATGGAATTTCTTAATTTTAAGTTTACAAAATAAATGGCGCGCCCGGAGAGATTCGAACTCCCGACCCCCTAGTTCGTAGCCAGGTACTCTATCCAAACTGAGCTACGGGCGCATAGTCATACTA
>DAOUSR010000128.1 GCA_030627125.1 Thioploca sp. | reverse complement strand
TTATCGAATTTTAAACATCAGGGCAACCACAGATTGCCCCTACAAAATTACTATATTTTCGTTATTATCGAATTTTAAACATTAGGGCAACCACAGATTGCCCCTACAAAATTACTATATTTTCGTTATATCGAATTTTAAACATCAGGGCAACCACAAGGGATTGCCCCTACAAAATTACTATATTTTCGTTATTATCGAATTTTAAACATCTTAATTATTATGAATTATAGTACACTTCTGCTAAAAATTACTATAAAATTAATAAGCAGTAGAAAATTATATGTCAACGATTTTATTCACTCTCATATTTTTATAATCACATAAATGGTTTAAAACCTCCGTGCAAGATAAATTTTGCAGTCCGATTCATAACTTTATAGACTAATAATGAAAGTTAAAATATTAAGTATATTCATTGCTATAGCTTTGCTTGGAATGGGTACAATGTACTATTTACAAACAACCAGTGCCATCCACATTGCTTTTGTGGTCGGACTCTCTGGTGATAACTCCTCACATGGTCAATCACTTGTGGAAGGAGCTCGTTTATATGTAAATGAAATTAATCAACAAGGTGGTGTTAATGGCCATAAAATAATTTTAGATGTATTCGATGATCAAAATGATGCAAAAATCGCTAAACAAAGAGCCTTAGAAATTGTAAAACAAAATCAAGCTATTGGAGTTATTGGCCATCGATTTAGCGACAGTTCTATAAGTGGAGGTAAAATTTATCAACAATATCATATCCCAGCAGTAACTCCTTTTTCCACTACTATAAAGGTTACTCAAGATAATGAGTGGTATTTTAGAACTATTTTTGATGATAATTTACAGGGTCGTTTTTTAGCCAACTATATAAAACATGTTTTCCAGCCTAAACAAGTAAGTATAATTAGTAGTGAAGATATTTATGGTACTTACTTGAGCGAAGTTTTTCTGCAAACCGCAACCGATTTAAAGATGGAAGTTAAGCATCAATGGACTTTTCAAAAAGATGATATTAATTTGGAGCAAAGTTTAAAGCAAATTGCTGAAGACGTACAGGAAAAATCTGCTGAAGCAGGAGTTATTTTTTTAGCTACTCATGTCAATGAAGGAATTAAATTAGTTAAACTTATTAAAGATTTAAGTATAAAAAATATCATGATAGCCCCTGACGCACTGGCACTAAATGATTTTCCACAAGGTTTTAAAAACTATCCCAAAGAACAAAAAATGCCCGGTTATTATACCGATGGCTTATATGTTGCTACCCCATTAATTTTTGACAGTGCTGGTGGCCAAGCTTTATATTTTAAAGAGAAATATCAAACACTTTATAAAGGAGATGCGGTTGATTGGCATACTGTATTTTCTTATGATGCTGCAATGATGTTAATTGATGCAATTAAGAAAGCTAAAATTTCTGGTAATGATCTGCAAGCAGACCGGCAGAAATTACAAAAATATTTAGCTAATGATTTAAAAAATATTGATAATGCTATAGAAGGATTGGCCGGTTTTAATTATTTTGATGATTATGGCAATGCTCAAAAACCTATATTTATGGGCGTATATAAAAATAATACCATTGTTTCAGCCGCTACTCAGTTTAAAGATATACCAAATCTTAACGATATTACTAATTTGGAAACATTACGTGGAAATAAACAAATCTTGCTGATAAATGATAAATATATGTATAAAACTAATGTGGTTTATACTGGGATTAAAATCAATAAAATTAGTGATATAGATTTATCCACTTTAACTCATACCCTAGATTTTTACCTATGGTTTCGCTTTAGGGGCAATATTGCTCCTCAAGATTTGGAATTTCTAAATGCGGTTGAACCAATTCAATTGCAACTCACAGAAGAATTTGAAGATGATCTAAAGTATCAATTATACCATGTCAAAGGTCGTTTTACAGTCGATTTTTTCCATAAATATAATACCTTTAGGCAACATACTTTCGGAGTGAATTTTCGGCATCGTAAACTTCCACACCACAATCTAATTTATGTGCGAGATGCACTGGGAATGGGTCTATTTTTAAAAACTTTGGTTGTGAAAAAACTACAATCAGCTCAAGTTCTTAGTCCTAAATATGATGGTATAATTGACTTTGTATTATCTTTCCAAGATACAACTTTCAAAGATTCTCTGGGTAATCCTAAATATCTTAAAACTCAAGATGCAACGGTTGAATATTCTCGTTTTAACATGTTAGTCATGGTAAAAGACAATGAATTATCACTATTATCTTTCATCCCCCAAGCAAATGCCAAAATAATCTGTTTACTAAGTTTCGCCTTTATGATTTTGCTATTTATGGTAAGTAAATATTATTCTTTTAAATGCTATTTTACCTTAATTTATATTTTACAAATAGGTTTGACATTTTTATTTTTATTATCTAGCGAAGTTATGTTAATTAGCAGTCTTATGGCACCGCATATTCCTACTTCCTATGTTACTGCTACTAATATTGGGTTTGATATGATATGTTATGGTGGCTGATGTCAGCTATTTTTGTGCATATTACTGCTGATCATTTTTTATGGCAAGAATTAGAGAATAAAACCAGCCGTCCGATCCCAAGATTAGCTTATAATATGTGGATTTTTATTATTTATGCGTTAGCTGTGTTTGGAATTATAGGTTTTGTGTTTGAACGACCAATTACTAGCTTGTTAGCAACATCTGGGGTGGTAGCGATAATTATCGGTTTAGCAATCCAGATGAATTTATCCAATGTATTTTCTGGGTTGGCAATTCATATAGAACGTCCATTTCAGGTTAATGATTGGGTTAAGATCGGTACGTATGAGGAGGGTATAATTGAGGATATTAATTGGCGTGCAACTAAATTACGTACTAGAACTGGTTGTAGTTTAACTATTCCAAATAGCATAGTAGGTAGTACTGATATTTTCAATTTTAGTAATAAGGAAAATTTTTGGCTATGTCCTAAAATTTACATTGATCCTCGTTATCCATCGCAGCAAGTTAGAAAAATTATTGATACAACTTTGTTATCGGTAGATGGCATTTTAAAGGAACCTGTTCCTATGACCACGTTTAAGGAAGTTAATGATTGGGCAGCTGTTTATTTGGTATGTGTATGTTCAGATGATTATAGTAATAAATATATTATTTTACAGGAAGTGTGGGAGAAAATTTGGGATGCTTTGGAACAGGTTGGTATTAAGCCGGCTATTTCCCGTCAAGAGCTTTATACTTTTGCTGGTGATAAATATAGAAAATTTGTGCCGTTAGTAAATAAAGTTAGTTAATAAATACCATATAGTTATGTATATTCTACAATCTTGCCAAAGCAGTATAAATACTGTATATTATTTGGGGATTGAAGAGTATATACAGTTCCAAGTATTTTTACTAAAGTAAATACATTACAACAATATCTATCATATCTTAAAATTTATCTAAGCTTAATGAACAGTCATTTTATTAATGATATTAAAGGAGCCTCAGAAAATATGGTGTTAGATTTTATAAAAGAAGAAACAATTAAAATTAATACAAATAATAAAATATGTGAAATGCTTTTAACTAAACCACAAAATATATTTGATAATACTTATGATAAAGAGAATATTATTTCAACTACTTCACTATCATTTGCGATAAATGGAAATGCTCAAGTAATTTCTTTAAATAAATTATTAAAACATAGGCTGTTTGGAGAAAATAAAAATTTAAAAGTTAATTTTGTTGGTGCTGTTAAGAAAAATATAATCATGGCTTCACAACGTGATAATGAGCAATTAAAGTATTCTTTGAACTCATGAAGGAAAATTTAGAGGTGAGTAAAAATATCTTAATTGTTGAAAGTGAAAATGATAAATATTTTATAAAAGCTTTAACGGTTCTGAAAGCTATAAAATCTCACGATTCTACTTATGCAGATTGTTTAAATAATTGGAAAATATGTTTAGAACAAAAAAATAAAACTATAAAACCCAAAAAATTTGACAAATTTTGGCTAAATATTTATCTAAGATATGACTGTTGTACAAAAAATGAGCAATGCTAATAAAAAATGTAATTTTGCAGCTAGTATGAAAAAAGATATATGGAATTTTGAAAGCGATAAGTTAGATGAATTAAAAAACTTTTTAAACCTATTTAAAACTGTATAATAATTTATGATTTTTTCAAATTTATTAAAACCTAAATGGCAACATCGGAATCCAGAAGTTCGCCAATTAGAAGTCGAAAATTTAGATGATCCAAATATTTTACATCAAGTAGCACTAAATGATGTAGTGGTCTCAGTACGGCAAACGGCTGTGCGTAAAATAACTGAAATGGATGTTTTAAACGAAATATCTCAACAAGATATAGATGAATCAGTCCAAGAACTAGCTAAACAACGTTTAAAACAGCTTATTTGTTGTCGTCAAAAGGAATTTTGTCCACCTCTTGAAACCAGGTTGAATTGGATTAAAAAAACCAATGATACTGAACTACTTATCTATGTTGTAGAAAATGCCCCAGAAGTTGATTTGCGGTTGCTGGTAATTAATAAAATTAATCGTGAAGGCTTATTGGGTGATATTGCTGTTAATGATCTCTCTAGCGAAGTTAGACTGGCGGCTGTTACCAGATTAACTCAAAAATCAACTTTGGAACGGGTTGTTAAAGCAGCGAGAAATCGTGATAAAAAAGTCAGTAAAATTGCGAAAGAAAAATTAGATGCAGTGATTGAAGAATTAGAACGTCCGGCCAGAATTTTAGCTGAAGGCAAAGCCATCTGTGCTAAATTGGAAGCATTAGAACGCCGTTTACAATCAGAAAAATATCAACAGTCACTTCAATTAATTGATGGTTCCAACCCATTAAAAACCGACGAAACCGAATTTCAACACTTACAAGAACGTTGGCAAGCAATAGATGCTGATGATGCTGAATTCAAAATTAATTTTAATAAGCTACAATCTGCAATTACAACACTTTTCGATAATCATCAACATACCTTGCTCACTTTGCAAAAACGTGAAAAAGCTCGAGTGCCATTGCGGGCTGCTAAAGAAGAATTATGTGATAAAGCTGAAGCATTATTAATCGAATTAAAAAATTATCAATACGGTAAAGATACAACAGCTCTTGAACAACGGTTTGAAGCTTTAAAACAGCAATGGGCAAAAGCTAAACCACTAGATGTGGAAACCGAGGAAAAAAATTGGCAAGAACGTTTTACCCGTTTATCTCAATCAGTACAAAAACGGCATCAAAGATTACAGGAATATCATAGAACCACTATTCAATTGCGAAATATTTGTGAACAAGGGGATAGGCTAGTTAATAATAAGATGGTTAAAGCTGAACAGGTTAAAAATCTGCAAGCTAAATGGGCTAAAATATCGCAATCAGAAGAAGCTTTGCTAATTTTTACTGAGTTAAATAAACGTTTTGATGATATTATTCAAGTATTACAATCCATTCTACAGCAACAAAAAAAACAATGTAACGAGAAAAACCTCGAACTTGAAAAAGTTTTAGCTGATCTTGAAACAGCAGTAGAAGATGGAGAATTAAAAATTGCGCTACCTTTAGAAAAGCAAGTCCGGCAATTAACCAATGAAATTAACAATTTATCTGTTTCTAAAACTAAATTCGCAGAAAATCGCTTACGAGATTGTGGAATTAAAATTGGTAAATTGCGTAGTTGGCAAGATTGGAGTGGTGAACAAGGAAGAGAAAGTTTATGTCAACAGGTAGAAGAGTTACTTACCAAAGAGGTTCAACCAACTGAATTATTAAGTGTGACTAAAAAGGCCCAAGAAGCTTGGAAACAACTTGGTTCTTCTGGTTATTCAGCTGAATTATGGAAACGGTTTGATAAAACTTGCCAGACTATTTACCAAAAATATCGAGAGCATTTATGTTTAGAAATGGAACAGTTAAGTGAGAATTTGCCGGAAGTAGCTGCTAATTTAGTACGTAAAGCTCAAACAGATTGGAAACAACTTGGAGCTCAAGGTAATTCACAAGAACTTTGGGAACGGTTTAATAATATCTGTCAAACTGTTTATGAACCTTGCAAAATTTACTTTGATGAAAAAGCTAATGAACGTCAGCAAAATTTGCTAAAGAGACAGGAATTATGTAAAAAATTAGAGGAATTTATTGCCAATATAAATTGGGAAGCAGCAAATTGGAAAGAAATCCACCGTTTTTATAATAATATGGAAAACGATTGGCGAGTAATAGGAGTAACCAATCGCAAGGATAAAAAGATTGTCCAGAACCGTTTCACAATATCTATAGATCTAATCAAATCGAATTTAAAAACGGAACAACAACGTAATTGCCATGAACGGCTATTGTTGTTGTATCAAGTCGAAAATCTGGCAAATTCTCTAACTGAATTGACAAACAAGTATACTGGTGATGATAATGGTATTATCAAAGAAAAAACTGGCATATCAATTAATGAAGTTAAGAAATTGCAAGAGCAATGGAAAAAATTTACTATTGTTCCAGGTAATAATCGAGCTGAACATGAGTTTTGGGAAATATTTCGTAAATCTTGTGATAAAATATTTAATTATCGTAAACAACAACAAGAACTTACTAAAAAACAACTCCAAAATCATCTTGAATCTAGGATTGCTTTGTGTGAACGGGTAGAAGCTTTAGTAAATGATGAAGAAAATATCCCAACTATTCCATACCAATTGAAAAAGCTACAGGAAGAATGGCAACAAATTAGGGAAGAATATCAGGGAAAAATTGACACTCATAAAAATGCCAGGGATGCTATAGAAGATAGGTTTAGAAAATCTGGCCAATATATTTTAGCTCATTACCATAGTTACTTAGTATTAGAACGACGTAAACAACTAGATTTGCTTAAACAAAAAGTTGGTTTTTGTGTTGAACTGGAACAAGCTCCAAACGGAAATCCAGAAAAATTTGATGCTATTCAAAACTCTTGGAATGAATTACCTAAGCTAAATGACACTGAATTAGAATCTAAGATAGAACAGCGTTTTCTGACAGTATGTAGTGCTATTAAAAATGCTGAAAATATTGGTAATGAAGATAACGTTATAATTAAGGAAACATTATGTATTCGTCTGGAAATTTTAGCTGGAATAGATTCACCTCCAGAGGCAAATGGAGCTAGATTAGCCTATCAAGTCGAACGTTTATCTGCTGCTATAAAGGGTAATTCAACCGATATGGTTCCTGATCCTAAACTTGAAGTCGAAGAAATAGAATGGAACTGGTATTCTATAGGTGCAGTTCCAAGTGACAAAACTCAACTTTTAGAACAACGTTTTCATCGAGCAACTGCTGCATTTTATGCAAAAATAACTTAATATTTAAGTTAAAAATTTAAGCATTAATAAGGTAATATTTTATGAAAAAACCTCTGAAATGGGGTGGTATATTATTCATAATTGCTATAAGTATTATAATTTTACAATTTGATCAAAATATTCGTGCTTGGATAGCTAATAATCTTTTGCATACTGCGTGGGTAAGAACCCAAAGTAGTGGCCGTCAAGTTGAACCTTGGCCATGGGCTAATACTCTGCCTTTAGCCCGTTTATCTTTACCAAAATTAGATTTAGAAAGGATAGTTCTTTCTATTACCAATGATGGTATGTCAGCTTTTGCATTAGGACATTCTAAAAATAGCGTTTTACCGGGTGAATTTGGTAATAGTGTACTCAATATAGTACATCGTAATACCTTGTTAAATTTTGTAAAGATACTAAAACTTGGTGATATATTAGTGTTGGAATCTTTGCATAGTGGACGTTGGCATTATCAAGTGTCTGCGATTTATATCGTAGGTAAAACTGAAACTAATCTAGTTGAACCCAGTTTAAATCGACGTTTAACTTTAGTAAGTTGTTATCCATGTAATAACACAGATACTCAACGTTATGTGGTGATTGCCGAAGAAGTTGAAAGATTAACATTATTTTAAGTTTTAACAGTTATTTAAAATTATTATGAATATTATCAATACCAGGATTTTTGGAAATAAGCTAAAACTATCTAATTGGCGTATTAATAGCCACAACATATAATTTAACAAATGGACATTATCCAAGAGTCTCAAATACGCTTAGGTGTAAATATCGACCATATTGCCACAGTTAGGCAAGCTCGTGGTACTCGTTATCCAGACCCAGTACAAGCTGCAATTGAAGCAGAACAAGCTGGGGCAGATTTAATTACTCTACATTTACGTGAAGACCGTCGCCATATTCAAGAACGGGATGTATTGTTAATTAAAGAAGTATTACTCACTCGCATGAATTTAGAAATGGCAGTGACAGCAGAAATGTTGCAATTTGCCGAACAGTTTAAACCTCATGACGTGTGTTTAGTACCAGAACGAAGAGAAGAATTAACCACTGAAGGTGGATTAGATGTATTAGGCCAAATGGATCGAATTCAAGAAGCTTGCCAACGGTTGGCAGCTGTTAATACTAGAGTTTCTTTATTCATCGATGCTGATTTAAATCAAATAGATGCTGCGGTAAAAGTTGGTTCTCCAGCAATAGAGATTCATACTGGACATTTCTCAGATGCTACTGATGACAAGCTACGTAACTATGAATATCAACGGATATTAACAGCAGTGGAACATGGAGTTAATGTTGGTCTGCAAGTTAATGCAGGACATGGATTAAATTATCATAATGTTGCTAATATTGCCATTATCCCTGAAATTTGTGAATTGAATATTGGCCATGCAATTGTGGCTAGAGCATTATTTAGTGGTTTGGCTCCAGCAATACAGGAAATGAAACGACTAATGATTGAAGCTAGGAATATGGCTTCTAAAACTTAATAGCTAAATATTGATTACTGGTTTAATTTTAACCCCGAAATGGGGTTAAATATATAGATACTGATGAAATGGAATGAATGTACTATGACAGCTATAGCATTTCTCAAAGCTTTAAAAACTATTGTGACTTCCCAATTTCAGCCAATTTATTGACCAGTTTTGCGGTTAACTGATTGAATTTACATCCCATTTGCATTTTAGCAGTTGCCTCGCTAGCACATCCTTTCAAAGCTAAATCTAAAATGTTTGATGCTTCTACATGAAAATTGTTATGGAGTTCCACTATAGTGTTATAATCCGGTAAATTTTTGCCATCTTTTGATTCTAACCATTGCCCAAATACACAAGCATGAGGATTACCAGTATTTTCAACAGTAAAATTACTTTTACCAGTATCTATAGCTTGTTTTAAATGAATTTTCCAACGACTATGAGCCCAAATTGCTTTATCAATAGTTTCTATCATTGTGTTAATCCTAATTTAAGTATAATGTAATGCATACTCAATATTCGTTCCAATTTATTTAAACAAGTTGAATTAGCTAGACTCTTGCTTTAAACCGCCAAACCTACTAAGTAGAATTAGTTATGATTAAGGAGCAAGCTCCCTGGGCTATGAAAAAAGCTCACAGCTTTTATATAATAGATTTTGGATATAATCTAATTGT
>DAOUSR010000094.1 GCA_030627125.1 Thioploca sp. | reverse complement strand
TCAATTATATCATACTTTTCTTATTTTTTACAGTGTAAAGAATCTACACCCGATTAAAACGTGTTTTAAGATGGCGTAAAATTCTTCAACTACATAGTGCATATGATAAATATCTAAAAAATTTTCAGTTGGCAAGTCATTATCAGAACTATATGCTAGATATTTTCTTACGGTAACAAAAAATCAATAACTTACGGATTTGTCTTGTACAAAGAAATGACAAAGATAATTTGGCATTAAGAATCTACCTAGAATTTTTTTTAGTTAGATTTTTAATTGGCCATACATAAAATTTATTGCTAGTATCGGCAGAATTTATATCTCCATCATATATATTTGCATACCAAACAGTGGATTTATTATTAGAACTGGATGACCAATATTTACCCAATTGAACTTTTGAGAAAGCATCACCTTCCTTCCACTGCCCAGTTCCTAAAGCATTAGATAAAGTTAACTGTCTATATCTATAATCCATCAAAGTTTTCCATTCATTTTTGGTGGGCAAACGCCATTCGTTAGCTTTTGAGTTATCTCGCAAACCGCATTGGCTACTAGCTAAATTAGCAACTTTTTTCTTAGCTGTCTTCCAAGATTTGCTATTAAAACAATTGGCATTTTTTAACCAAATCAAACTGGTACGATTGTCAGTAACTGTGCCATCGTTGTTATCAGTATAACGATATAATCGGCTTTCCAATGTAGAGATTCTCTGCCCAATGTTTTGAAACGAATCAAATTGCCCATTTTGCTGAGTAATACGTTCGTGGTTATCAGCATACTTACCGGATAAACTTTTTATTTGCTGGTTCTGGATTTCGAGTTGTTTTTGCTGTAACTTTATTTGTCTGCGATTTTCAATTTGTTGAGCTTTTAAATCAATTACTTCGGCTAGTAATTTATTGATCTGCTGTTGTTGAGAATCAATCTGTTGTTGCAATTTAGCAGTTTTATTATTCAGTTGTTTTTGTAAGTCAGAAGTTTTGCTATTCAATTGTTTTTGTAAGTTAGCAGTTTTGCTATTCAGTTGCTTTTGTAAGTCAGCAGTTTTACTATTCAATTGTTTTTGTAAGTCAGCAATTTTGCTATTCAATTGTTTTTGTAAGTTAGCAGTTTTAGCGAATAATTTTGTTATATGTTCAGCCAAACAATAGTCTGATTTAGGACTGTTGTAGCATAATAGTAATTTTACAATTTCTTCATTTTCAGCAGCCGATAATGTTGGTATTAACAGCATTCCAATTACAAATAAAGTCAAGTTTCGCATATTATTTTCCTTTAAAAATTCAATAGTTACACACTATATACAATGAGTAAAATACCCGCAAATAAAATTGTTGGATATAATACTTTACCCCACATATCGATCCGTCGTAGCAATTGTTTAGTTGCTTCATCTTCTGCACTTTCATTGAAATGGTAAATGAGAGCCACAAATATTATAAAAATTGCCAGTAAATAAACCAAATAGAAAAAATATTCCATCAAGATAATATAACTAATATTTGCCATATCAGATGATAATTTCAAATGAAATAATGAAGTTGCAAGGATTAAATTAGTTCCAATAGTTAGTTTTTGTGAAAAGGCCGCAATAAAAAACGAAATATATCCCAACACGATTAAAAACATAATTGGCAACATAGTCTTAAAAATAAAACTTGATACATAACGTTTAATTTCAATCAATACATTAAACTGTGAAAATTCAATTCGTTGTTGTTCATCAAATAGGTTTGGCATTCCCAAAGTAGAATCGTTCTGATAAGCATTTTGGAAAAAAAACATTCGTTGAATTGTCCAACCACCTAATTTAAAAAACTGTCTAGTTGTTGCTTCAATATTTTGCGGTTCAAATTGTCGCAATTTCATACCTTGTTTATCTGCCACATAAATCAACTTATCTCGAGCTAAAGTTCGATGACGCAATAAGATTGGCAAAATTTGGATATCCAATGGATAATCGTGAAAATCAAATTCAGCTTTAAATGTGGTTTTAATACGATAACTTCTCACTGTTAAATCATTGTGAAATTGTTCCGTTATATTACTTGGTAATTCCACAGTTTGTATTGGAGCTAAATTATCACCAGAAAATGTTTGTTGTACAATTGGTTTATCTAAACTAGTTTTAGCATCAAACGCATTTGCAAATTCTACATCACTATCTACAAAATCACCTTTAAAACGGAACCATAGGAAAAAATCAGCAGTATAAATTGAATTGGCAAAATCAATTTCACTAATTTCATTAAAATCAATTCCTGCGTATACAACTCTAGCTCGATTCATTAGCCTGCCATTTGAATTAATAATTTGATTTTCCAATACTTGTTGCAATAATTCATCTTGATTTTGAATACTGCTCAACAATTGATATTGGTATTCGGCTGCAATAGGCAAACCCTTTTTATAAACACCAATCGATAGAGAGTTTACAGCATCGCCATTTTTATCAAAAAATAAACTACCAGTTAAGCCGTTAATTGCAGTTTCAACTTTTGATATTTTCAATAAATTAGCTTGGATTTGCCGACGCATTTGAGTAACATTAGTTGTATCTGACAGTTGTTTGATAGCTTCCAATAAAACTTTAGTCGTATCATGGTATAAAGCTGAAGTTGTTGTTGGTTTTTGGTTATATTTTTGTTCAAACAGATTCTGAAACCTTTGTCCTTTGCCATCAGCAAGATCAGATAAAAATGGAGCCATAACGTAAATATTATCACTGTAATAACCGGGTTTAGCCTGCTCTCTTGGATAAGATGCTAATTTTTCTATGAAATTATTACTAGCTAACGCATCACCACCAATAAACTTAACATTTTTCCCCACTCCTTGTTTGCGTAAACTAATGATTGTTTCCAAAGCTTCATTAGAATGGGTTGCAATCAATAGCAAATTTTTCTTAATTGGAGAATCTTGCAATAAAGTAGTTGTCATATCAGCAATAGTAGTTTTAAAATTAGCAGGCTTAAAATGCCAACGATGTCTAACCTTTAAGCCAATAAATTTTGCCGTATTAATAAATGATTCTACCAATGTAGTTCCATATATATCTTCATCGTATATAATATCAACATAATGATAATCAAGGATTTTATTAGCATAATTAGCCAACAAAGCACCTTGATCGTTATTAGTGAAAATAGTGCGAAAATACCAATCATTGTCTATAGTAAGTTCATTAACAGTGGCTGAACCAGAAATAGCTGGTATTTCATGCTGTTGATAGAGTGGAGCTGCTGCTATAGAAGTCGGACTGGTATAATGACCAATTATTGCAACTGCTTTACTGTTAGCTATTTTGACTGCCATAGTTTTTGCTAATTCTGGCTGATTTTGATCATCAAATTGCAATAACTCAACTGGCCGCCCGTGAATTCCACCTTGTTGATTAACTTCATCTAAATAAAATTGTATTCCCTGCGCCATCGCTTTACCATTAGCTGCATCTGCTCCAGTCATCGGGCCAGCTACCGCAATGTAAAACGGTGTTTCATTAGATAACCAATACCATATAGCTCCAGCAGTAACTAAAGATAAAATTCCAATAAATATCCAGTGTTTCATGACTATTCCTTTGCTAACGACCAATTATAAATATCTTGACCACCAAATTTTTGGTAATACCAATCCTTAACTCGAGGTTTTACTAAAAATGTGGTGTTATAAAAATACAACGGAACTATTACTGTTTCAGTTGCAACCAGAATTGTTTCCATTTGCTGATAAAATTGTTGGCGTTGCGTTTGGTCAGTAACTTGTTGGGCTTGTTCAACTAATTCGGCAAATTTTTGATTATCCCAACCGACCCAATTAATACCAGTATTCGGATGAAACGATTTACGTAATCCAGCAATTGAACTGGGATAATCGACACACCCAATCATTCGAAATAACATAGGTTTGGTAGGATTTTTTAAAATAGTTAAATAACGATAAAACTCAAATTCCCGCACTTCGACTTCAATATTCAAATGGTGTTTGAGCATTTTTCTAATCGCCATCGCTGTTTTATGATGCAGTTCTGAAGTATTGTGAACTAAAAATAATTTAGGGAAGCTTTTACCATCCGCATAACCAGCTTCTGCTAACCATTTTTTAGCATTAATTGGATCAAAAGCTAAACTGATTTCGCCTGATGAATTCAAACTATTGAGTTTTGAGGGGCGCAGAAATGTTAATGCTGGTGTATCTTCAGTCTGTAAAACGATTTCCAATAACGTTTGTTTGTCAATTGCAGCTGCAATGGCTTTCCGAACCAATGGATTATCTAATGGTGGTTGCTGTACTGTAAAACCATACCATTCAGTACAAGGTTGTGCAACAATTTGTTTTTCCTTACGTAAAATTGGATTTGACTTTAAATTAGCTATCGCCGGAATTGGCAGGTAAGTCTGCCCACCCAAAATATCCAAGTCATCTTTTTTATACATCGCCAAACCTAGTTCACTGTCTTTGACTATCAAATAATGAATTTTGGGAATTTTAACTGGTGCATAATATTCTGGATTCGCTTGTAAAATTAATTCTTCTTTTAACTTCCAATCAACTAATTTATAAGGGCCATTAGTTTGGATATTTGTCGGTTGAATCCAATTTACTCCATGTTGTTCAATAGCTTGACGTGGCAATGGATGATAGATCCAAAAACTAGTTAAATCTGGAAAATAATTTATTGGCTGTTCTAAGGTAAATTCTACAGTATAATTATCAATGGCTCGAACTCCCAGAGCAGATAATGGCATTTTACCATGTTTAATTGCCTGAGCATTTTTAAGCTTATATAACAAAAATACATAAAATGAATCCAACTCAAGGTTACGTTGAATTGCCCAGACTACATCGTTAGCAGTAACTGAAGTACCATCAGTCCATTTGACATCTTGTCGCAGTTGATAGGTATAAATTGAACTGTCTGCATTTGTACTCCAACTAGCGGCTAATTCTGGCACAACTTCATCTTTACGTGAATCAAATTTAGTCAAACCCAGAAATAATTGTTCAACTACTTCAATTTGTACATCTTTATAAACCAGTCCCGGATCAATGGTTAATACATCATCACTTAAAGGTATACGCAAATAATTAGTATGAGTGGATTGATTTGATGTAGTTGTAATATTTTCATTTGATTGACAATTTAATGATACAACCATGATAAGCAACAGTAATATTTTATACATTGGTATTCCTCAATTGGCAATTTCTATAGGTGGTGTAACTTCAATTTCAATTCTTCTATTTTTCGCCAATGCTTCTGGTGAATTACCTTGTACAATTGGATGTTCTGAACCATGCCCATAAGCTTGTAAATGTTCTATTGCCAAGCCACGTTGAGCAAGAGCTTCAACAATTGCTGTTGCACGTTGTAGTGATAATTGCAAATTACGCTGGTTGCTTTCTGCGACAGTTAAGCCAGCAAAACCTCGGGAATCAGTATGTCCATGAACAATTATTTCCGAAAGTTGAATATTTTTTAATGTAGCTGCGATTTCATCTAGTTGTTGAATTATTTCATCAGTTAATGAAGTACCTCTTGTGTTAAAATAAATATTTAGAAACGCATGTTTAGCTTTTAATTTTTGGGTAATACCACAATTTTGTAACCGTGTATTTATAGCCTCACGTCGTTGTTTATCATATAGTACTGTCAAACTATCTTGTTCAATAATTTCACCTTGCTCGGTGTTATCCAAACGTTTATTTACCAGCAGTTCTATTATTTTAGCTTTGGAAGTTAAATTAACATGACATATGCGTGAGTAGGCCTCAAGACTGAGTGGATAACGTTCTTGTTTATAATATATATTGCCCAATTTGACCCAAGTTTGGTATAAATCTGCATCCAATTGAATAGATTTTTTATAATGGGCTATTGCTTGTTCGTATTTGCCTTGTGATTTAAAGATAGCCGCCAAAGAGTTGTGAACTTTGGGTTGATTAGGGCAAGCTTGGAGAGATTTAAAGAATAGTAATTTTTGTTGGGAAGGGGTATTATCATGCAAATTATAAGCATAAAATAGCAAATCTTTAGCATAATCGCAATTTTCGACAGCCGCAACCGTTTGGCAAAAAATAGATATTAAGAATAATTTCCACCAATATGTTTTTAATTTATCTAGCATAATAAATGTTTATCCTCTATGCAGATGGTTTATTAAGTCTGAGAAGTTATCGAAAGTATTTATAATAAGACAGTAAAAATAGATTAAAATGATAGATTATTAAAATCTCAAATTTAAAATAAGAACGGTCATTTCAATAAACATTGTCTCATTTACAATGGAAAAAAGCAAGATTGATAAGTCAATTTATACCCAACTAAACAACCACACGCTAAGCTTATTAGGAAATTTTAAGAAACGCACAACTATCATATTTCTGAATCTCAGCTAGTTGCGGACTATAGAAATGCTTAATTATGAATGCTTAATTTTTCACTAATGTCAAGATTCTGCTTTGACGTTCTCTAGTTCACACTCACCTGAGTTACTACCATTAAGTTAAGAAGTACTATTAAGCAAAAAGTTATAATGTAGATTGGGTTAGCTTATTGAACGTAGCAACATAACCCAACAAGCAATGAAAATTTCTGAATTATTGGTTTAGGTAAATTTTTACAAAACATGATAAGATCGTTAAGCTTGAAATTCAATAAATCTTTACACTCATAAATTGGAAATATTATGTCGGAGCCTAATTACCCTAATATTGCTCCCGATTCCGCTATTGAGTACTTAAAAACTCCACCTTTCTCCAGAGAAGCAGAACAGTCAGTATTGGGTGGTTTAATGCTCAATAATGAAGCGTGGATTGTGATTGCTGATTTACTTACTAAAACAGATTTTTACTTACGAGAACATCAAATTCTGTTTAAGGCAATAAAAAGCCTCTCGGAAAAGAGTGAACCTTGTGATCCAGTTACCTTAGCGGAATGGTTACAGGGGCATAATAAACTTGATGCCATTGGTGGTGGCCCTTATTTGGCTATGCTGGCTAGTAATATTCCTAGTGCTGCGAATATTGTGGCTTATGCTCAAATTGTTCGAGAACGTTCTATATTACGCCGATTAATGAGTGTTGGCCAAGAAATAGCCGATAGTGCATTTAATACTCAAGGCCGTACCAGTTCCCAAGTGCTGGATAATGCAGAAAAAAGAGTATTTGAAATCGCCGAACTTGGAGCTAAAAATAAAGGCGGTTTTGTCAAAATAGAAGATATTCTTGTTGATACTATAGATCGAATCGATCTTCTGTCCCAACAAGAAGGAGCTATTACTGGGATGGAAACCGGTTTTAAAGATTTTGATCAACAAACTTCTGGTATGCAATGTTCTGATTTAATTATAATTGCTGGTAGACCATCGATGGGAAAATGCCTTGCCAGCGATAGTAAAATCGTACTTGCTGATGGCAGTCTTGCCACTATAGAAGAAATTTATCAACGTAAATCAGCCCATTTACTCACATTAGGACTTGATTATCAATTTCATTTGACTCAAGCCAGTAATTTTATAGATGATGGTCTCAAGCCAGTTTTTAGAGTAACGACTCAACTAGGTAGAATTATAGAAACTACCTTAACTCATCCTTTTTTAA
Organism: Thioploca sp.; assembly: GCA_030627125.1. Classification (GTDB taxonomy): domain Bacteria; phylum Pseudomonadota; class Gammaproteobacteria; order Beggiatoales; family Beggiatoaceae; genus DRQV01. Next base: position 4,379 of record DAOUSR010000094.1, on the reverse strand, counting down.
CGTTGCAAAATTGGCAGCCATTAAGCGAACTTACTGTTGGTGATAAAATAGCTGTGCCTAGAAAAATAGAACTATTTGGCACTGAAAAACTCCAAGAATGTCAAATTAAAATATTGGCGTATTTAATAGGAGATGGTTGTTTAACTGAAGATAAACCGAGTTTTACTAGTACTAACCTGCAAATCCAGAATGATTTTATTGAAGCTACTGAACAATTTGGCACTGTTAACATTAAAACATGGTTAGAAAAATTAATGCTTTGGGGGAACCATGAAAAGTTCATACCAGCTATTATTTTCCAGTTACAACCAGCTCAACTTGCTCTCTTTTTAAATCGACTTTTAGCAACTTATGTACTTCAGAATGGGCAAATTCAATATTGCAGTACGAGTGAAGAACTTATTAGGCAAATCCAACATCTACTATTACGATTTGGGATTATTGCTAATATTAGACAACTTGCAATTAAAGATTCATGGATGTGGCAACTTGATATTATTGATAGCCAATCCATTCAGATTTTAATTGCTAAAATTGGTATATTTGCCAAAGATATATCTACGATCTCTAAATTTAATCAGGATGTGCTTCCAAATGAAATTTATTGGGATGAAATAAAAACAATTGAATCGATTGGATTAAAACAAGTTTATGATTTGACAATCCCTACTACTCATAATTTTGTTGCTAATGATATTTGCGTGCATAATACTGCTTTTGCTATGAATATAGCCAGTCACGTAGCAGTTAAAAAACACATGCCAGTTGCGGTGTTCAGCATGGAAATGTCCAATGAACAGTTGGCTATGCGTTTGATTTCTTCCATAGCGGAAGTGAATTTACAAAGTGTGCGTACTGGTCAACTCAATGATGATGATTGGCCCAAACTTACTAATGCGGTCAGTAAATTATCCGACTCTCCTTTGTTTATTGATGAAACTCCAGCTCTAAGTCCAACTGAATTGCGGGCAAAAGTGAGACGATTAGCTCGGGAACAAGGTCAACTTAGTCTAATCGTGATTGATTATTTACAATTGATGCAAGTGCCGGAAAATAAAGAAAGTAGAGCGAATGAAGTTTCAGAAATTTCTCGGTCTCTCAAATCGTTAGCTAAAGAATTAAATGTACCAGTTTTAGCTTTATCTCAGTTAAATCGTGGTTTAGAACAACGAACTGATAAGCGGCCTAAGATGTCAGATTTGCGTGAAAGTGGTAGTATAGAGCAAGATGCTGATTTAATTGTATTTATTTATCGAGATGAAGTTTATAATGAAGAAAGTCCAGATATAGGTATTGCTGAAATTATAATCGCTAAACAACGTAATGGCCCAATAGGTACTAACCGTTTGAAGTTTAAGGGAAATATTACCAGATTTGAAGACTTTATATCAGGTAATGCGTTCCATGGAGAATAATTACAGCAGAATATTAGGGTTTGAATGGAGAAAACAATATAAAATATTTCTCCACCATTTTATCAAAAAATAATCTTAGAAAAAATTTTATCGAATCATTTTAAAATCAAGTACCTGCATATTCATGATCAAGCCAGCATCTTGAATAGGAAGAACAATGGCATCTTGGTTAGACTCGTTATGATGTGAATGCCACCATCCTGGCGGAGTGATAAAAGTCGAACCCGGACTCCATACTGCTTTGATAGGGTTAATAATGTGACCATCCTCGTCAATATCCTTACCAATCATAGTATAAGTATCAGAACCGGGGCCGGCTGATACACAATGATCAATAGCGATTGAATTGTGACGGTGAGGATTTTGAACAATTCCTTTCGGCAAAATATTGTAAAGCGACCATAAGGTTTGAGTCAACGTCATGGTTGTTGGAAAATGTGGATTGGAAAGAAGCACACCAATGCGATTAGGGTTTTTTCCCTCATATAAAGCACGAACTTTCTTTAACTCTTGGGTAATTCGTTCTTGTGTGTATAAAACTGGCTCAAATCTTTTTTCATTGGGGATCACTCCAAGATATTTCAGCAGAGGTGCATCGTTCACCCAGAACAAAATACTGTCTTCCGATGCTTGATGGTGTGCGGATTCGATAGCCGGAAAAGTTATTAAATCCCCTGTGTTCCATGCGATCATTCCACTATCCATTTTGGTGCTTCCCGAACCTTTGATAACGAAAAACATTTGGGAGGCTGCCACAAAATTTGTTGTCAATTCTTCTGTCGCTTTTATGCGTAAATAACCAGCGTACAAGTTAGGAGTTGTAGCGGGATAAACAGTTTTTAGTGAATCTGAAAGATCAAAAGGGATCAGACGGGTAGCTCCTTCGCCATATAAAGTATTTGGAAAAACTTGTACATCAATTTTTGGCATTTCTGGATTAACAGCTGAAAGGTATTCTCTGAATTCAGCTTGTACTTCCCAATTTAAATTATTTGCTTGCATTTTAGTAATCCTATTATTGATAGTCCACAGAATGGTTTCGGCCGTCCCGTTGGTACCTGATATTCTACAGTATTGACCGTAAATTCAGCTAAACAGGCCAACCATAATTGATATTATCCCTAAAATTAAGTGTGATAATACCAATTTTATAAATCATAATAATCAATTTCGAAAATTATATCAAATATCCAAAATACTGGAAGAATTAAGAATTAAGAATTAAGTATTAAGTATTTAGAAAAAGCTAAATCAGGAATCTTGAATAATACTAAGGCTGGTAAAGAAACGGTACTGGGTGTGGATTATTTTGAAAAATAGGACTTACGCATTGACAAGGATATTATATTGTGAAATTATTAAAATACATATAATTTTATCTTGAAATTACTTAGTCTATGTCGTTTGGTAGCTCTTTCATCTCTTTATTTTAACATTTTTCCTTTGCATATACCTTGCTATGGTAGGTAGTTACAAAATTTGGAGATAGGCCGCAGGCTTATTGACACCTCTAATAAATAATTAAAAACCAAGATTAAAATTGCTAAACCTTGGTTTTTTATCTTAATAGAAATTTTTCTCTAAATCTTTTATTAAGCTATCTCTGGTGCTTTTTTTACCACCAATAACTTCATAATATACTTCTTTATTTTCTGTTAGACAACGTATAACAGCTTTATAACCATGCTTATTTTTACCATTAACAGAATTTTCATCATAGCCCAAACCATTATAGAATCCTGATCTTCTCAGAGAGCTTTCAGCATTAACCATACAGTCTTTTTTTCCTATCAATGAGTTAGTCCAAGATGCCGAAGTGTTGCTATTAGTAGCACGAGTTCCAGTTATAGCTTGAGTTATGTAAGAAGATGTAGATGCTACACTAATCCCACGGGATTGCTGGATTGTATGCCGTAAAGATTCAGCTTTTTTTCTGGCATTTTGTGGTACATCTGCTGCTGCCACTACAATAATTATTCCTGAGTTAGCTAAACATTTTACTAAGGCTTTATATTGATATGGTCCATTCTTCCGATAAGCAGCAAATACAGTGGAACCGTTTTTGTATTGTACAACATTTTTAAACCCATTATTACTAAGAGTATTCTTAGCAGCAGAAATACAATTACTATTATTGAAAGATAAGTTTGTTCCTACACTAATACCGAAGTAAGGTGGCATTGCATAGGATGGTATTGCATAAGATAATAATAAAACAATAAAAAAATACTTCTTCATTAATATTCTCCAAATATGTTTTTCAAAAAAATCCAAAAGATTAGACATACAAAATTTTTGATTGCACGAAATATCCATGCAATATTCATGAAAATTATTTTATAAAGATTTTAATCAGTGCATGATAGACTTAATTTCTAAACATTACAACTGGTATTTATTATCAACCCCTCCCGCTAAAAACGTGTAATAATCGTAACTATCTACCATAGCAAATTATATGCAAAGGATCATAGGTGTTCGGGATAATCACGAAAGTCCTTCAATTAGAAGGATTCCAAAACTGCTCGACAACATAAAGTTCCACCTGTATCGAGTGTTGCGTGTTTGTAGGTAGTGATGTTTATCAAAAAACGAATGGAAGCGTACACAGAGAAATTAATAGACCAAATGGGAGTTCGCACCTCCCTGAGGCTTGATATAGCATCATTAAATGATAGATTCCAGTGGCTTCAAGACATACTTTTATTTTACGCTTTTTAGGATTTATATACTTTATCAACGCATTACGGCCTTCGGGAGTATTACTAAAAGTCTTAGCTTTACTTGCCATTACGAACAATCACTACCACTAACTCAGAAGCACCTACATCTATTCCAACATGCTTAGTCATGTATAATTTCATCTTGTATTAAGAGAATAATTAGATTAAAATATTGTGTAGGTCTCGTGTTAAATAATCACCTACCTACCTTGCAAATATACAGCTTATGCCTAGGCCTTCG
>DAOUSR010000088.1 GCA_030627125.1 Thioploca sp. | reverse complement strand
TAAGACAACACTATATAGAGAGGAGCGGTATGAGGTGAAAGTCTCACGTACCGTTTTGAAGACGAGTTTGGCAGGGCGACTTGTTGGGCTTAGTTTAACACTTCTGTCTCAGTATTAAGAAGAGAATAATCAATCTTAAAATGAGTTGTTGTTTCAGTACATACTATTGTACTTGTTTTTTCAGTTCCTTCTTCGCAATCAGTGAATAACCGTATTCCTAACAAGCCTTCTTTATGGGTACATTCTTGTTTCTGGTGGCGAGATTTTTCTTTTGTATAAGTAAAGGTATCTATAATTTTTCCCTTAACTAAGCCTTTTGCCTGTTGTTTAGAAACAATAGTTAGATAACCATTGTCTATAAGTTTATCTGTTAGTTCAGTACTAAATATAACTCCTTCTTTACCTTTGAAGGGTAAAATAGCAATTTGTCTTAATTCCATTGCATGAAGAAATTTTGCCGATTTAAAACCTTTATTTTCTGTAATAGTACAACTAACTATTATGAGCATTGTTATACATATAGACAATATTTTATAGAAAAAGTATTTATTTTTCATTTAGTTTCCTTAATCTAAATATCTTTTAATTCAGAATAAATATGTGATAAGTCAAATAATTGTTTGGAATCAAATTGTTTTGGATTGCCATTTATAATCAGTTACTAGTTGATTATGTAATTTATTTAAAACAGTTTTCAAGTATGATGTTTCTACCTCATCTGGAGTTACCCAAACCTCATCTATTTTATTATTTTTGACAAAATTAGGTAAAGCTAAAATATCACAGTTAATTGGAATATTTTCTAGTAGTTTGCCTGGTAATTTTTCATTACCAAAAAAAAGCAATTATTTCTACATTAGGATAAGTTTTTGATGCTTGAATATTTTGTGCTAATTGTTTGGCCAAATATTGAGTTCCAACTATAACAATTTTAGTTTTACTAAAACCATATTTAGAAAATATGCCAAGCCCATAATAAACTATTTTTCTCATGAAAATTAATGTGATAGAACCCAATAATGCCCAAATTATTATCCAACCACGAGAAAATATAGCACTCATTTTGAGTATGAAAGCAAGCAAAATCATGATAACGATAACTGTTATCCATGCTGCTATAAGTTTATAGGTTGTGGACTCGTTCCATTTATGAGTGTCAAACCAGGGAAAGACAATTGATGATAATAAAATACTGACAATAATCGCAGCAATATAATTCTCTGGGATATACCATTCCTCGAAACCAAGATATACTATGTAAGCAAGTACACCAGAACTGATAATACTTAATATATCAGCTATTTTTATCAAAAAAGTAGTTTTATGTGATAACATTATTTTTTTGGTAGTCCTAAACAAAGTAGTGATAATGGTTTGAAATTACAGCGGCAGAGCCATGAAAATAAGTGCCAAGGCAGAGCCTTGGCATTAGAAAATTATGAATGCTTAATTTTTAATGAATTTCAATATAAATATCAGTTATTTGTATTAATATATTCTATTCCCACTCAATAGTAGCTGGTGGTTTACTAGAAATGTCATAGCTAACTCTAGAAATACCAGCAACTTCATTAATAATTCGATTAGAAACAGTTTCCAATAATGAATAGGGTAAATGAGCCCAACGGGCCGTCATAAAATCAATGGTCTCTACCGCTCGTAATGCAACCACATAATCGTAGTGACGAGCATCTCCCATAACTCCGACCGATTTTACTGGCAAAAATACCGTAAACGCTTGACTTACTTTGTCATACCAACCTTGATTGTGTAATTCTGCAATAAAAATTGCATCGGCTTGGCGAAGAATATCAGCATAATTTTTCTTAACTTCGCCTAAAATTCGTACTCCTAAACCGGGGCCAGGAAACGGATGGCGATATACCATTTCTGCTGGCAAACCTAATTCAACTCCAATTTTACGCACTTCATCCTTAAATAGCTCTCGCAATGGTTCTACTAATTTAAGCTGCATGGTTGCTGGTAAACCTCCAACATTATGATGCGACTTAATTACATGAGCTTTACCAAATTTACTGGCAGCTGATTCTATAACGTCTGGATAAATCGTACCTTGAGCTAGAAACTTCACTTCAGTAGATAATTTATCAGCTTCTTCTTCAAAAATTTCGATAAATAAATTACCAATAATTTTACGTTTCTGCTCTGGTTCAGCGATTCCCTGTAAAGCCGTTAAAAACCTAGATTCTGCTTTAACATGAATAACTTGAACTCCAAGATGTTGCTTAAAGGTAGCCATAACCTGTTCTGCTTCATTTAAACGCAACAAACCATTATCGACAAATACACAAATTAATTGCTTGCCTATCGCACGGTGCAATAAAGCCGCTACTACTGAAGAATCTACTCCTCCAGACAGAGCTAACAACACTTTACTAGCACCAATTTTAGCTTGCATCTGAGCAATGCTATCTTCAATAATATTGGCTGCTGTCCATAAAGTTTTGCATCCACAAATATCATGGACAAAGCGTTGTAAAATAACGGAACCTTGTAAAGTGTGGGTTACTTCTGGATGGAATTGCAGACCATAAAATCGGCGGTTTTCATCGGCCATACCAGCAATAGGAGCGTTCTCTGTCGCAGCAATTATTTTAAATCCAGCTGGTAGTTCATTTACTTTATCACCATGGCTCATCCATACATCTAGTAAATCCTGTTTATCAGGGCTAACATGGTCTTTAATATTGTGCAACAACTCAGAATTAGCTTGAACTTTTATCTGAGCATAACCAAATTCACGTTGATTTGAACTAGAAACTTGGCCGCCCAATTGTAACGCCATCGTGTGCATACCATAACAAATACCTAAAATTGGAATGCCTAAACTAAATACACAGTCAGGTACTCGCAAGTTTAGTTCAATATCATTAACTGATTCTGGACTGCCTGATAAGATAATTCCTTTGGGTTGAAAATCTTTAATTGCCTGTTCTGCAACGTCATATGGATAAATTTCACAATACACGTTATTTTCTCGTACTCGACGAGCGATTAATTGCGTATATTGGGAACCAAAATCAAGAATTAAAATACGAGAAGTGTGGATATTTTGCATGAATTAAATTGGTATCTTGGGGGAAACTATGGCAATTTTTAGTTCCTAAACTTAAGGAATTCACTTGAAGATGTATCTCATAGCAAGTTACAAAAAATGTTCTATAGCAATTCTTAATTATGAATGCTTAATTCTTAATTAAATTCAACATAATGTAGTTAAACTGTATAAACATTATATATTCAACTGAGAATTGCTATATATAGAGAATATTGCTATAAATTATACAATTTTTCTAGTCCTCGTGCAATAAAGGTACAGCAATTCTGAATGATTCTTAATAAATTTAAGTATAAATATCATACAGTTAATTTGTATAGTTATAACACATTAAATTGTGATATGCTATAATTCAAATTTATCTGCACGATGTTGTAATATTCATCAAAATTATTCAATTACAATTTTTCACACTCACATATAAATGTTTGATACTAATCGTATTATTGAAACTCCAGAAGGCATTGAATTAACTTTAAGAGTTGCAGGCCCAGTAGTCCGAGCATTTGCTTGGGGAATTGATTTTGCTATCCGAGCTATTGTTTATATTGCTTTAGCAATTCTGTTTGGCCAGTTGGGAGATTTTGGGACTGGTTTGTTGTTAATGTCTATATTTATATTAGAATGGTTTTATCCAGTTTTGTTTGAAGTGTATAGGCAAGGAGCTACTCCTGGAAAACATGCCATGAAAATTAAAGTTTTACATGAATCTGGTATTCCAGTTGATTGGTCTGCTTCTATGATACGCAATTTGTTGCGAGTTGTGGATTTTCTACCATTACTATATGGTTTTGGGCTAATAGTTACATTGATGAATAAAGATTTCAAAAGATTAGGTGATTTAGCTGCAGGTACTGTAGTAGTTTATATGGATGATATATCTAAGCATTCAACAGTATTATCAACAGAATCTCCACGACCAATGCCTTTAATTTTGCCCTTGGAGCAACAACAAGCAATTATTAATTTTGCTGAACGAAGTCAATACTTACCGTATGAACGCAATGAAGAATTGGCTAATATTGTTACTTCTATGACTGGTAAAAAAGGCTATAGTAGTATTAAAGTACTTTACCAATTAGCCAATGGTTTGATAGGAGAACGAAATTTAGAAGTTCCTAATAAATTGGATAATTAGAAATGTTTAAGCTATAGCAATTCATAATTATGAATTCTTAATAAAATTTAATATAAATGCAAAATATGAAAACTTTATATCCTGATATCGAACCTTATATCACTCATCAACTTGAGGTTGGACAAGGTCATGTATTAATGGTGGAAGAATGTGGTAATAAGACTGGAATTCCAATTATATTTTTACATGGAGGACCAGGTTCGAATTGTAAACCTCACCACAGGTCTTTTTTTAATCCTGCTATATATAGAATAATTTTATTTGACCAACGTGGGGCTGGGCGTTCTAAACCAGCTGGTAATCTGCAGCATAACACAACTGTTCATTTACTAGCAGATATGGAATTAATTAGAGAAAAATTACATATCGATAAATGGATTGTATTTGGTGGGTCTTGGGGAGCAACTTTGAGCTTATTATATGCTCAAAAATTTCCAGATAAGGTATTAGGATTAGTTTTACGCAGTATTTTTTTGGCTAGAAAGCTTGATATTAGTTGGTTTCATATGAATGGAGGAGTAAACAAACACTTTCCAAAACAATGGCAAATATTTTTTGAGTTTGCACCTGGAAATTGGAAACAATTATTGACTGCTTATTATGAGGCATTGACTGGCAATGATGTGAATTACATGAATACGGCTGCTTTAAGATGGGCAACTTGGGGAAGTTGTGTAGTTAGTAACGGAACATTTCCTACTCCAACTGAAACGTCAGCACAATTGCTAAATTCAGTTCGGATTGAATGCCATTACTTATATAACAATTATTTTATGGAGGAAAATCAGTTAATTTTAAATATAAATAAGGTAATAAAAATACCAATTATTCTTATTCACGGTCAAAAGGATTTGGTATGTTTACCAGAAGGGTCACAATTGCTAAAACGACATTTACCCACAGCACAACTAAAAATAATACCTAGTGGTGGACATCTATCTTATGATCCAGCAATGATTGCTGCTCTAGTAGATGCAACTGATGAAATGGGGAATTTAGATTTGAATTAAATTTAGACAAAAAAAACGACTGAAGAATCAGTACAATACTGCTACATACTGAACTTCAGTCAACGACACAACACAAGGAGAAATCATCGCCCTGAAGAGGAATTGAACCTCTGACCTTCCCCTTAGGAGGGGGACACTCTAATCCAACTGAGCTATCAGGGCAGTGGTGGAGTCGAGGAGGATTGAACTCCCGACCTTGGCATTGCGAACGCCACGCTCTCCCAACTGAGCTACAACCCCATCTCGACTAAATATTATACATAGTATACACTAAAATAAACTATATGTCTAGTTTTTAACAAACTTTTTTCTATTATTCTATATAATCAATGGAATACAAACTATATTTTATTAGTTAAACTCATAAAAACTTCTTCTAAACCGGGTTCTTGAGTATGTAAATCAGAAAAACTAATATTGGCAATCCGTAGGCTTTCTAAAACTGCTCCAATTTGGTCATGATCACGATGTAACCGTAAAACTAATTCACTGTCAGATAAAGATTCAATTTTATCTTTTAAAGAATCTGGTACATTTATAGCAGGACTAGTAAGTGTTAAACGCAACAATCTATAAGGATAACGAGCTAACAAAGCAGTTTTACTATCAAGAGCTGCTAACTTTCCATCATTTAGAATAGCAATTTGTTCACAGAGATTTTCGGCCTCTCTAAGATAATGGGTAGTCAATACTATTGTGTGACCATTTTGATGCAAACGATTAGTAAATTTCCATAAAACTTCGCGCAACTCAATATCAACCCCAGCAGTTGGTTCATCTAATACTACAACAGACGGTTTATGCACTAATGCCTGAGCAATTAATAACCGTCGTTTCATACCACCAGATAATTTGTGTAAATTAGTATTTACCTTATCAGTAAGATGTAGGATTTCTAATAATTCATCTAACCATTCGTAATTTTCTTTTCCACATCCAAAATATCCTGATTGTAACTTTAAGGTTTCGATAACAGAAAAAAAAGGATCAACTACTAATTCTTGTGGAACAACTCCTAGAGAATATCTGGCTTGCCGCCATTGTTTATTTACATCATTACCTAATATACTTATCGAACCTTCAGTGGCACGAACTAAACCTGCCATAATATTGATTAAAGTAGATTTTCCCGCACCATTGGGACCCAACAAACCAAAAAAACAGCCTTGTGGGATATCAAAATCAATATTATTAAGGGCAATTAAATCCCCATAGCGTTTATGTACTTTTGAAATACTTACCGCAGCTGGCATCAGATACCTTTTTTACTAATTAACAAGTCTTTTACTCCACCAACAGCAGAAAGATTAAGTACACGATCAGGAATATTACAGAAAGTTATTGCCGGATTTAATCGCAACAATTCAATTAACAATACTAATCCTGCACTATCTGTATTAGTAACTTCACTAAGGTCTATTGTAAGTTCCTTTGATTTAGTAATTTTTCTAGTTAGTTCGGTTAATAAATTTTTGACCGTAGTGAAATTTAATTCACCTGACAAAAGCCAACTATTAGCATTTTCTACAGTAACCTGACTCACGTAAACTATCCCTTATTCTTGCTTTTGATTTTTGCAATTAGTCCATCCATACCTTTACTGGCAATATCTTTGCCAAATTCATCTCGATAATTGGTAACCAAACTAACCCCTTCAACAGTTACATTATAAACTTTCCAATTTCCCTTTTTATTATACATTGCATAATCAACCTTAATCGAAGTTGAGGCATTTTTCACATTCGTGGAAATTTGACATCTATTTTTATTAGTTTTTTTAGATGAATATTTAATATCATCTTTATTAACCTTTTTGGCAACTTCTATTAAAGCAGTCGAATAAGTACGCACCAATAAGTGGCGAAATTCTGTAGCGAAAGCAGATTTCTGTTCTTTACTGGCTGTTCTCCAATGTTTGCGTAATACCAATGCTGACATTTTGTAAAAATCAAAATTTGGTAACACTACTTTGTCCACTAAAGCGTGTATTTTACTAGAATCTGCCTGTAATGCTTGCAACACTTCAACAGTTGATTTTTTAATTAAAGCCTCTGCGTCAGCAATATCACCACCAGCCGATACGTTAGTTGTTGCTAACATTATTATGCCTAACGACATAATTTTTAAAAACAAATGTTTCATTATCTTTATCCTTTAAAATTACTTAGTTGTAGTTGTACCTTTGGCTGCCATATTGTATAAAAATTTACCAATTAATTTCTCTACAATAACAGCAGATTGTGTAAGTCCAGGGTCTAATTCATCGCCATCAACAAGGAATTCTTCATCTCCACCAGGACCTAAACCAACATACTGCTCACCTAAAAGTCCAGCAGTAAAAATGCTAGTATCAGAATCTATTGGAATTTTATTGTATTTAGACTCAATATTAAGTACCACAATAGCTTGATAAGATTCGTCATTAAAACTAATATTAGTCACTCTACCGACTAATACTCCAGACATCTTTACTGGTGATTTAACTTTTAAACCACCAATGTTTTCAAACCTAGCAGTTATAGTATATCCTTGTTTAGCAAATAGATTACCTAAATGACTAACTTTCATAGATAACATTAGCAAGGCAGATATACCTAATACTACAAAAATGCCTACCCATATTTCTACATTTCTTGTTGATTGCATAAAAGCCCTCAATACTTAGAAAATAATAATTATGTTAATTGTATCACAAAAATAGTATTTTAGGAGTATATATTATCAATATATGCTATTGCTTATAAAAAATTATTACTATAGTATTAATTACTAATTTAGCGATTTCAACTGTTTTTTTCTAATTAAACCAGAAATAATTAACAATAATGACGATAACATTATCAAGAAAAATCCATAATGTGGATAAGAATGAGTAGAAAACTGTGCTACTTTACCTTCTCCTAATACAGTTGGCATAAATGGTTTAAGCGTAAAAGCTGCCATATCGTGCAAATTATGACCAAACCACCATAACCAACCTGCATATTCCAACACAAAAAATACTGGTAATAATATTGGGATTATTAATAATAGCCAGTAAAACACACTATTTTTTAAAATAATTCCACCAATAATAAATAGCATACTGAAGATCAATACTCCCATAATTATATAAGAGGCTGTGATCAGTGTGTCAGTTTGTTGTTCGATTTTAACTCGATCTCTAAAATACATGCCCAAAGAATCTTTATAATTTTCCTGCATTGCCTGCATTCCACTCCAATCTTGAAATTCATCTGGCTCCAGATCCATACTAGTTTGTAATGCTTGTTGATAGCCTACAGACATATATTTAATACCACCAGAAGTAAATAACGTTACATAAGCCCATGTTATAATAATGCTAAAACCAATGGTTAATGCTACTGTTTGTAATTTACGTCCTGACAGCATGAAAGCAATTAACAGCACAATTAAGAATACAAACAAAAATTGTGACAATGTACGTTCAATAATACCACCAGAAGCGATTGGATACATACCAACATAATGATTGATTGTATCCATTTCGTGTAGGCAATTCAGACCTTCGCCTATTTGAATTTCTTCAGATTCTTGTTTTTGACAACCATTAAAAACTCCATCAATATGAAAATGAATGCGAATTCCATCGGGAAATCTTTCTGCAGGGTAATTAGGAGCTGTGAGTGAAACCCACCAAATAGGTGAAAAATAAATTATAGCTATTACAATAATAGCAATTGCTATTATCAAACGAAACAGTATAGATTTTCCCATAAAATATCCTTAAATATAATTAATAATTTCTAGAATAATATATAACAAACTAATGTGCAACTATTATTTTTAGCAATTCTTAATTATGAATGGTTTGGACAGTTTTGAGAAAGTAGATGAAAAAATGAAAACCAACTCTGTGAGATAATAGAATTAGTCAAACAAAATTATTAAAAATCAGAAAGAGTTATCATGAATATATTAGAAACTAGGGTAAATGTTAAATGTAGCTCAAAGAAATTTTATAGCAGCAATCTTGGTAAATTTAATGTGTGTACGAGGAAAAGCTAATTTTCGTAATTTTATTAGTGCGGACTTTTGCTTTAGAGGTTGAACGGTTCAACTGTTTTTATATTGGTATCAATTTTTAAATCAATAGTATATACTCAAAATGGTTATAACTATAATTTTAAAACTGAGCAATTTTTCCTCTATCGTAATCGTTTTGGAATGCTATTATGAATATATTTAATAAGCTTAAAGTTGGCACTAAAATTATTTTTGGTTTTATTCTCGTCTTAATGATGATGATTGGTATAGCTGTAGTATTATCATTTAGTTTAGATAATTTAAAAAACGACTTTACTTTTTTAGTCGAACATGATCAGCCAGTATTATCGAATGCACATGAATTAGCCAAATTGATTGTGGATATGGAAACCGGTGAACGTGGTTTTATTATCACTGGGGCAAATAATTTTCTTGAACCTTATCATGCTGATCACAAACAATTAGAAATAAATATTGCTGCTTTACAAGCTCGATTAACTGATACTAACGATTTAGCATTATTAAAACAAATTAAATCTTTTTCCGAACAATGGAGCAAACAAGTTGCCAAACCAGAAAAAGTATTTTGGATGCAATACGTATTCAATTTGACAATTTTATTCAGACTGAAATTAAATATTGTTCGTTCTAACAATGTTAAATATGACGTTATGTTTATGAATAATTTAACTATATGGCTATAGGCAGTATAGTTATTGGTTTATTGCTTGGTATATCTATTTCGCGTAGTATTATTCGTCCGTTACAAAAATTAACCATTATGGCTAATGACATGGCAGTTGGAAATTTGCTATATTTTTAAAGTTTACGCCCATATATTCTTATAACAATTTTAAAAATTCCAATGTGATTCATCCTTAATATTTTGGAGTCGTCAGTAAATGGTACATAAAATTTTAGTTTGCGATGATTCAGTATCTATCCGACAAATGCTGGCATTAACTTTGAACGATGCTAAGTATGATGTTACTGAATCGAAAAATGGTATGCAGGCATTGGAATTAGCGAAACAAAATAATTTTGATTTAATTATCACCGATATTAATATGCCTTTACTTGATGGTTTGTCTCTAGTGAGTAAATTACGAGTTTTACCCGAATATCGGTTTAAACCAATTTTATTATTAACAACAGAAACAGACCCTAAAAAAAAGAAATTAGCCAAAGCTGCTGGGGCAACTGGCTGGATTATTAAACCTTTTGATCCAGATAAATTATTAGTAGCAATTAGGAAAGTGTTGAGGTAATAATGACAACAATAGACTTGACGCAGGTACGTGGTTTATTTTTTGAAGAAAGTTTTGAAAATCTTGATGTTATGGAGTCTAGTTTGTTAGATTTAGAGATCGGTACCTTCAATGAAGAGCTGATTAATAATATTTTTCGAGCCGCTCATTCTATCAAGGGCGGAGCTGGTATTTTTCATTTTGATGATATAGTTATTTTTGCTCATAATGCAGAAACGTTTCTAGACGAGGTTCGAGAAGGTAAACATACTATTACCCAAGCTTTGATTGATTTACTGCTCCGAGCTGGAGATATATTACGCATGATGTTGTCAGCATCTAAGGATGATATTGGATATGATGCTCAAATAGTACAAACCTGCCAAGATGAATTACAAAAATCTTTATCAGTAAAAAATATAGATAATACAGAAGAAGTTCTAGCAATTGAACTTGCTCCTATCGAAGTAATACCAGTATTAAAAAAATGGCATATAGAATTTAAACCAGAATTGCCGATTTTACAAACTGGTAATGATCCAATCAATTTATTTAGAGAATTACATGAGTTAGGCCAATTAAAAGTTATAGCAAATACGGATGCGATACCAGACTTTGCTGAACTTGAGCCTCAATCATGTTATTTAAGTTGGGAACTTATTTTACATAGTGGAGCTACCCGTGCAGATATTGAAGAAATTTTTGAATGGGTTATAGATGAATGTGAATTAAATATCACAGAATCTACACTGGAAAATCAAGAATTAGATGATGAATTTGAGCCAGAAGCTGAAACGCCTATAGAGATAACTTCTGAAGCAGAATCACCTCTGTCCGAAAAAGAGTTTACTCCGCTTGATAATATTGAACCTATAGAACCTAAAGCCAAAAATTATGAGGAAGTAACAGCAGTACCTATCCATACCCCAAGTGGAACCAATTCTATTCGAGTGGGAATAGATAAAATTGACAATTTAATCAATATGGTAGGTGAATTAGTAATCACTCAATCTATGTTGGATCAAATTGGCGAAAATTTTGATAGTTCACGGCTCTTGCAATTACGAGATGGTTTATCGCAGTTAGAACGTAATACTCGTGAGTTACAAGAAAATGTGATGCGAATTAGAATGTTGCCAATTAGTTTTTCTTTTAATCGTTTTCCACGTTTAGTTCATGATTTAAGTACCCAATTAGGTAAACAAGTTGAATTAATTTTGTCTGGCGAAAATACTGAGTTGGATAAAACGGTACTGGAAAAAATGAGTGATCCGTTAGTCCATTTAGTACGGAATGCTCTTGATCATGGAATAGAATTGCCAGAACAACGTAAACAAGCTGGTAAACCTGAAATTGGAAAGTTATATCTAAATGCGTTTCATCAAGGCGGTAGTATAGTCATTCAAATTAGCGATGATGGAGCTGGGTTTGACATAGAAAAAGTTCGAGCCAAAGCAGTTAAAAAAGGTTGGATAACTCCAGATGAAAATCTAACGGAAGAACAAATATACGAATTTATTTTTCAGCCCGGTTTTTCCACTTCCGAAGCGGTAAGTGATATATCTGGACGTGGGGTTGGAATGGATGTAGTACGCCGTAATATCAGGGATTTGGGCGGTTCAATTGAGGTAAAATCTGCAACTGGCAAGGGTACAAAATTTAGCATCCGCTTACCATTGACTTTGGCAATTTTAGATGGTCAATTAGTGCGAGTGGGTGAGGAAATTTTTGTCTTACCATTGCTTTCTATTATGGAGTCATTGCGGGTTCAGCCCAAGTTGATAAACTCTTTTACTGGAATAGTGGAGATTTATAAATTACGGGATGATTATATTCCTATTTTACGTTTATATAAATTATTTAATATTGAAAATACCACTACACAATTAGAACAAGGATTATTGGTTATTGCGGAAGGAGATGGGCAAAAAATTGGCTTATTCGTTGATGAGTTATTATCGCAACAACAGATAGTAATCAAGAGTTTAGAGAATAATTATAAAAAAGTCCAAGGAGTTTCTGGAGCAACAATTTTGGGCGATGGTAATGTAGCTCTAATTTTGGATATTACTGGATTGATTCAACTTTTTCGTAATCAAACTAAATCTCCTCCTCACTTACCTTTTGGGATGGTTCGTTATGAATAACATAAATGATGATATTGCCAATAAATACCTGACTTTTGTATTGGCAACAGAAGAATATGCGATAGATATTTTGCGAGTGCAAGAGATAAAGGGTTGGAGTAAAGTTACCCAAATACCTAATACTCCAAAGTATATCTGTGGGGTAATTAACTTGCGTGGTACGATTGTACCGATTGTTGATTTACGTTTACGTTTTCATTTGGATTATCAAAAATATGGTTCAATGACAGTAGTGGTAGTAGTTAACGTTATTTCTTCCAATGGTAAAGAACGAATTATGGGAGTTGTGGTTGATGGAGTATCAGATGTTTATGATGTGGCGGAAGTTAACATTAAACCGCCACCCGATTTTGGAAGCGTAATTAGCACTGAATTTGTCAAAGGTTTAGCTACAGTGGGTGATAATATGGTGATCGTGTTGGACATTGATAAATTACTTAATTCGGATGAATTAGCTATTGTTGATAGTTTGGCACAGGGATAAATGCTAGGGCGACCGAACGTGTTGGGGCATAGCTGTTTCATTAAGAATTGCATAGTTCATTAGGTACATGGATGTTCCATGAACGTCATGAAATCTTAGCGAAATTCCACTTTATACAAGTAGGAAAAGCTATAATATAAAGCTGTTTTATCAACAGATTCCGTTATAATCAGAAATTTTTTAATTTCCACGCATTTAACCAACGTAATGGAGCAGTTAAACAGGGCCACCGCATTAAAATTATAATCCAAACACGAGTTTAGCCCTGTAATCATCACTCCAAATAGCCTT
>DAOUSR010000218.1 GCA_030627125.1 Thioploca sp. | reverse complement strand
AGACCGACCTTCTATCGGTGGCTCAAGAATTGTGTTATCCTGCTGAGACGTTCCACCTACGCCTCTCCAAGTCGCTATGGTCGGATTACACTCAGGATAGCGTTGAAGCGGACACTTTCTTGTCTAGTGCAACTTAACATAAGAGTTATGCCCGGCTGCAAGAAAATCCCGGAAAAATCGGAGGGCTGCATCAAAATGCTGCGGCAGCGTCCCGACGAGCGTATTCAGACAGTCGGCTGACTTGAAAGCCCGAAGGCTTTACCGGATTAACTCAATAGCAGTTATTCTCTAACGGCCAACGCGGATGAGCGAAAAATTCTAAAGGTTCAGCTTGGCCATTTTCCAACCGTAAAGCACCAGCATAAGCTATCATAGCTCCATTATCTGTGCAGAATATTGGACGTGGATAAAATAATGCCACTCCAATCTGTTTCGTAAATTGAGCCATACGCTCACGCAAGCGTTGATTAGCTCCAACTCCACCAGCAATCACTAAACGCTCCAATCCTGTTTGCTTAATAGCTCGCCTACATTTTATAATTAAAGTATCTATTACCGCATCCTCAAAAGCTCTAGCAATATCGGCCTTATTCTGTTTTTCATTTTTGTGCCAAGTCGTCAACACCTGAGTTTTTAAACCACTAAAACTAAAATTTAATCCTGGTTGTTTAGTCATTGGACGAGGGAAATGAAAAATATCTGGATTACCTTGTTCGGCTAATTTAGCTAATGCTGGCCCACCTGGATAGCCTAAACCTAATAGCTTCGCAGTTTTATCAAAGGCTTCTCCAGCTGCATCATCAAGGGATTCGCCTAATAAAGAATACTTACCAATATTAGTCACTTGAATTAATTGAGTGTGGCCGCCGGAAACCAATAAAGTCAGAAATGGAAAACTTGGAGCTGGAGATTCTAACATAGCGGCAAGTAAATGGCCTTCTAAATGATGTACCCCGATAGCTGGAATTTGCCAACCCCAAGCCAAACTACGACCTACAGCCGCTCCTACCAACAATGCCCCTATCAAACCAGGCCCAGCAGTATATGCAACTCCATTAATTTCACTAGATTTTATATTAGTATTGGTCAGCAGTTGCTTGATTAAGGGAATCAATTTACGTACATGATCACGAGAAGCTAATTCAGGTACTACTCCACCGTATTTAGCATGTAAATCCACCTGACTGTATAATTCATGCCCTAATAAACCTTGTTCCGAATCATAAATTGCTACTCCAGTTTCATCACAAGAAGTTTCTATTCCTAAGACTCGCATCCTTGCCTCATTTGATTTAGGATTATTGTTGGCAAGCTTTTTGGACGATAAGTAATAGCATCAATTACGCCAATTTTAACCATGCCAGTACATAAAATTTCACTATCACGCAATATTTTTTGTTCCATAACTAAACTAACTTTGCCTAATTTAGTTGTGTCAACCACTACATTTAATAAATCATTAAAAAATGCTGGTTTTAAATATTCTATAGTAAATTTTCTGGCGACAAATATCAAGTTATACTCTTGTTTTAATAAGGTTTGTTCTATGTTGGAATGGCGTAATAATTCAGTGCGAGATCGTTCCATAAATTTTAAATAATTAGCATGATAAACCACACCTTCGCTATCAGTATCTTCGTGATAAACTCGGACTGGCCAAATAAATTTATTCATAGTTATTTTATAATTTCACCTTCTGTGTCTGATAATAACTTGATATTGATAATTAATCTCATTAAGAATTACTATATTTAATAATCCGATTCCACTCTAGCTTCATGCCTGACAGCCGCACTAAATTTTTTCCGATTAGTTGCCGGGCCCACAATTCTATTGATAAAAGTTTCCTCCTCATCTGCCAATTCTGCCAGTTCTACCTGCAAACGAGCAGTACCAGAATCAATCACTCTAACCCTAGTGCCAACTGGACAATCTTGCCCTTCCACCCGCCAACTACCATCAGCAACATCAATCCTACCTAATCCATCTACGATAGCATCACTAACCGGATAAATTCTCCCCACTAATTCAGCACCACGTAAATTAAGAAAAGGTTGATCACTTTTTAGTGGACTCCTACGCAAATAAGCCCGCCACAAAACGACACTCAACACAGATACCGTAGCCAAAATTAAAATCTGATGTTGCGGTTCTATTGTGTAAGAATGCACTATCAATCCCATGATAGCAGCAGCAATTGCTGGCCATAGAAAGAAAGAACCAATAGTGCCAATTGCTAAAAATTCCAATAATAACAAACATGCTGCTAACATCCACCAATATAAATAAACATGTTCACTTTGCAAAAGCTCCATAATTACCTCAAGGTTTAAGAGATGCGAATTTTACAATATCTTTAATACCAGCAAATGCACCGATAACACCAGCAGTTTCCAATGGCATTAATAACAATTTAGAATTTTCTGATGTAGCTAAATTATTAATAGCACCCATATATTTGATCGCTATTAAGTAATTCATAGACTGCATATTACCTTCTTCAACCGCAATTGAAATAGTTTGCATAGCCCTAGCCTCAGCATGGGCAAACCGTTCTCTGGATTCTGCATCCCGGAAAGCTGCTTCCCGTCGTCCTTCTGCTTCCAAAATTATTGCTTGTTTTTCTCCTTCTGCTTGTAAGATATCTGCTTTACGTCTACCCTCAGCTTCTAAAATGATAGCTCTTTTATCCCGTTCTGCTTTCATTTGCCGAGCCATAGAATCAACTAAATCCTGTGGTGGAGATATGTCTTTAATTTCAACCCGTAACACTTTAACTCCCCAAGGATTACTAGCATCATCCACAGTATGGAGTAATTGAGAATTGATAACATCACGTTTAGACAGCACTTCATCCAACACCATCGAACCTATCACCGTCCGAATATTCGACATAGTTAAGTTTAACAGAGCTTTATTTAAATCTTTCACTTGATAAGCTGCTTGAGCGGCATTAATAATCTGGTAAAACACCACACCATCCGCAGTAACCATCGCATTGTCTTTGGTAATAACATTTTGGGGTGGAATGTCCATAACCTCTTCCATCATACTGAGGCGTTCACTAATTACATCAATTGCTGGTAAAATAATATGCAAGCCTGGGTCAAGTGTTTTGATATATTTACCAAATCTCTCTACTGTCCATTGCTCGCCTTGAGGGACTGATTTAACCCCTAAAAATACTAAAACTATTACCATTGTCAAAAAAATTACAGCAAAAATAGTAAAATCATTTATCATACTCATTTACAACATACTCCAATTTATAATTTACAGGATTGTCTACATCTGGATTCTTAGAATAAATTTGGTACAGGGTTATATAAATAATTGATTATAGGATATGATGAAAAGTACTGATCAGATATAAATTATCAATAGTATGCAAATATGTGTTCTACAATTTATAATGACTTTATTCTAATAATTTTGAGAATCCTGATTAAGACAATTTTAATATATAATATATGTATAGTTTACAAAAACCATCTAAATTAATTTTACGTCGTGTAGGACGTGCTATTGCCGATTATACAATGATTAAGGATAAAGATCGGATTTTGCTAGGCCTTTCTGGAGGCAAAGATTCTTTATCATTGTTACATATCCTAGCACATTTACAACGTTATGCACCTATAAAATTTGAATTAGGGGTTATAACTGTTGATCCGCAGATTCAAGGATTTGATCCTTCACCATTAAAAGCCTATTTAGCC
This sequence comes from Thioploca sp., assembly GCA_030627125.1. Taxonomy (GTDB): domain Bacteria; phylum Pseudomonadota; class Gammaproteobacteria; order Beggiatoales; family Beggiatoaceae; genus DRQV01. The sequence goes on along the minus strand of DAOUSR010000218.1, from coordinate 907 downwards.
GAATTGGGAATCCCTTATTTTTACTGTTCACAGCCGATAATGGAACAAGCCAAGCAAAATTTGCAACGTAAATCATTTTGTGCTTACTGTGCCAGAATGAAACGGGGTATAATGTATCGAATTGCTAGAGAGCAAAATTACAATGTTTTGGCCTTAGCTCAACATTTAGATGATTTGGCCGAAAGTTTTTTAATGTCAGCATTATATAGTGGTAGTTTGCGAACCATGAAAGCCCATTATACCAATGATGCTGATGATATACGAATTATTCGGCCATTGGTATATGTACGTGAAAGACAAACGTCTGATTTTGCTATAAATATGCCAGTAATACAGGATAGTTGTCCAGCGTGCTTTACTGCTCCCACTCAACGTGAACATGTTAAAAATTTGCTTGTTAACGAGGAAAATAGACATAAGGATGTACTGCATAATATGTTACACGCCATGCGGCCATTGATGGTTAAAGCTGGAACGCCAGTTGATAAGAATTTTTTACCGTTGAAAGATGGAAGTGATTAAGTTTATGCTTTCCAAAAATATGTAAATGCAACAGCATCGGTAAACTGGTGGTATCCCACAAACCTTTATCAATGTATAGCATTTCCCAATTGAATAGAATATATTTGTTGTTTCGAGAATGAGGTACTATTTCCCGAAACAACCATCAAAACTTCAGATTTGTAATTATTTTATTTTAAAGTTAATTACCCAACCTACCTGCTACCTGCTGATGTTCATTTCTCGTTCACAGCGTCCCGTTGGGAATGAAAAAAACCTTCCAATAAATCATACAAACCTGTTATAATTCTATCTCCTAATAAAAATTTATGATCCCTTGGTAAACGATTTAAAATGGGTACATAATATTTAATTAAATCATAAATTTTTTGGATTATTGGTAATT
>DAOUSR010000203.1 GCA_030627125.1 Thioploca sp. | reverse complement strand
TGCACGCCACCCACCAATTCTTCCTCTCCAAACGCAGCCTCTACCTACTCGTACTCGACAGCCGCCGTGAAACCCAAGTTGACTACTGGCTTAAACATATCCAAACCTTCGGCCACAACGCCCCAGTAATTATCGTCATCAACAAAATAGACGAAAATCCCCATTTCGACCTACGGCAACTCAAACAAAACTACCCCAACCTCAAACATATATGCCGAATCTCCTGTGCCACCCAACAAGGCATCGACCAACTCAACCAAACAATCCAAGCCACTCTACCCGACATCGAACTACTTAACACCATGTTCCCCGCCAAATGGTTCAACGTCAAAACCGCAATTACCGACCAAGCCAAAACCACTAACTTCACTAGCTACGAACATTATGTCGATATTTGCCAAACCAACGGCATCACCAAAGAAAGCGAACAAAACACCTTAATCAACTTTCTCCACGACTTAGGTATAATCAACCACTTCCAAGACCGTTGGCTACGAGAAACTAAGGATTAGGGGAAATTAAGAATCAATGTACGTAATATCAGTTAATATAAACTATTACCGGAATTAATTATGAAAAGTACAGTTCTTATTGTAGATGATCAAAAATCAATGCGTAGTGCTTTAGAAGGAATCTTACAAAATCAAAGTTATGAATTATTTTTTGCCAGCGATGGGCAAGAAGCTTTGGAGCAAGCTGAAAAAATCCTACCAGATATAATATTATTAGATGTAATGATGCCAAATATGGATGGTTTTGAAGTTTGTCAAAACTTACGTGCTAATCCTATTTTAGCTACAGTGCTGTTATGGTGACAACTCTCAATGATAAAAAATCACTATTACGTGGAATTGAAGTTGGTGCCGATGATTTTATTTCTAAGCCATATGATATCTTTCAATTAAGAGCTAGAGTACGTACCATTACCAAACTAAACCGTTATCGTCGTTTAAATACTGAACAAGCTAAATTTCAATGGATGATAGAAAATACTGACGAAGCTTATTTAGTTTTGGAAGGAGGTACTCGACTTAACACTCAGATTGAAGAAATCCTTTATTACATGAAGGTATCCAAATAGTATCCAAACTATACAAGAACCTTGTAGCATAGCTAAATATTGTTAGCTGTTACCACCATGAAAGAGTTGTTAGATATCGAATCGATACTTGTTATCCATTCAGATGTAGATGAAAATAATAGCATATCTATTTCTAGCCAACAAATTGAAATTATTTTGATGGAAGTACTTGCAAATTCCAATATAACCTAAACTTATGTACAAGCTCACATAAAACTATTAAATAATTTATTATTATTCAAATATATAGAGATATAAATTATGTCATCCTCTCAAACTACACAGCAAACTAATTCCCCAAATCAAATAGCGACTACTAATTCAGTATCTGATATTCAACTAGAACAAATTGGAGTCATCTCTACAATTGTAGAAGGCCAAGTTCCTATTATAGCCCAAGCTATTGACGGAACGACTCGGATTTTAATTACTGGCGAACCAATTTATCTATATGATGTTGTTTTAACTGCTGATAATAGTAATATTAAAATTATTTTAGATGATGATACTGTCTTTCAACTTGGGCCTAATTCTCGTGCTAGTTTAGATAAATATGTCTATGATCCAGATGCTTTGAATGGGGAATTTGAAGCATTTGTCTCTTCAGGTTCATTCCATTATATTAGTGGTAAAATTAGTGGGGATAATCAGGGACAACATACTTTAATTAAAACTCCTTCTGCTCAAATTGGTATTCGTGGTAGTGAAATTTCGGCTGAAATATCTTCTGATGGTTCAACTACAGTTTTACATATGTCAGGATTAATGACTATTATTTCTAATTATAGCTTAGGAGAAATATTAATCTATGAACGTGGTACATCAATATATATACCTAGTAAAAATATCTCTCATACTTTAAATACACTTACAGAAGAACAAATTCAATCTAATATCCAAAAATGGCAGATAGATAATTATAGTATTTTTGATACAGAAATAGTACATGAATCAAAGCCAGAAAATGAATTAGAACATGAGCCAGGAAATGAGTTAGAGCATGAGCCTGAGAATGAATTAAAACCAGAAAGCATTGAGGGAAAAAAACCTATACATGATGATATTACACATAATCCATATTCCCCTTCTGAAAGAGATATCCATTCTGGTGAACCATTAGATGCACCATTATCAAATGACAGAATGCTTGAAGGATTTGAAATTCACAGAGAATTTATAGAAGAGATTGAAACAGTTGAATATTATGATGAAAATATAGCTGAATTTATAGAAGATAAAAATGACAGTGTATTGCATCCTGATAAAGATATCTTACCAAATGATTCAGATAAAGTTCCTGACGATGTTAATCCACCTATAGTTACTATTGCCAAAGATGATGCTTTTGATATAGGAAATAATAATAGCATCACGATTGTAGTACAAGACTTATTGAATAATGATATTCATTCCAAAGATGACCCTTTTGAAGTCATTAAAACTAGTAATGGTACAGTAGAAATTGCAGCAGATAATATCATTTTTACTAGGGATACGGGGTTTAGTGGTGTTAATGATAATGGTTTTGATTACCAACTTGGTTCTGCAATTGCTCATGTTAGTATAACTGGTAATTTACCACCAATAGCTGTAATGGATGAAACCAGTATATTAGAAAATCAATTTACAATAATTTACTATAATAACTTGTTAAACAATGATTTTGATCCAAATCCAAATGATACTATCATCATTACTGGGGTAAGTAATGTTTCCAATGGTACAATTCAATTAACATCTGCTAATAATGCAGTTATATTCACTCCAATTAATGCTGGCAATGCTAGTTTTGAGTATATTATTACAGACAATAATGGTGCTAGTACAATTGGATTAGTTGAAATTACTGTAATTGCTGTATCAACAGAGAATACTCAACCAGATACTGTACCAGATGTTGTACCTGATGTTGTGGCAGATGCTGTACCGAATGCTGTAGCAGATGAATTCAGTACGTTAATTAATAAACCGTTGACTATTACCACAGATTCTTTACTAGCTAATGATACTCACGCAGATGGAGATAGTTTGACAGTTATTGATGCTGCAATGATTGATAACGGTAATATTATTGAATCTAATGGCAACATCATATTTACTCCAAATACTGTTGGAATAGCCAAGTTTGAATACACGATCCAAGATAGTAATGGAGCAACAGATACAGCCATAGTTACTATTTTTGTAAGTGAGATAAAATTTGCGATTGATGATGTATTAGAAGCAATTCCTAAGAATGTTACCAGAACTATAGAGAATTTATTAGATAATGATATTGACTCTGAATCATTGGTTATAACAGCAATTGATAAGGTTGAAAATGGTACGGTATTGTTAGTAGAAGATAACGTGGTGCAATTCACTCCTAACGATGATTTTGTGGGTGATGCAAGTTTTGAATATATGGTCACTGATATTGAGGGAAATACTGATACAGCTAAAGCTACATTCGTAGTAGAAAATTCCCAACCGATTGTCACTAACGATATTATAAGTATAGCTGATAGTCCAATTGCGACAGCTTTTTTGTTAACCAATGATTTTGATCTCAATCACGATCAAATTGAAATAATTGCAGTTAGTAGTAATGCTCAACTGATTGATAATAAAATTATATTTACTTCTGATTTTACCTATACCATTAGCGATGGAGATTTAACTGATACGGGAATAGTAACTGTTGTTAACAACATACCACCTGATATTATTCGGGAAACTGAACCTTTAGTTTTTAGAGTAGCAGACCAACCAATTTCCATTGGAGAAATTACTGTAATTGATAATGAGTTACCTAATTTTGCAGAAAGTAAGTTAGAGGTAGCAATTACCCAAAATCGTACTAGTAATGATCTGTTAAAGATTGAAAATATTGAACCTATCAGTGTATCTAGCAATACAGGTGGGGATATTTTTCATAACGAAACTAAAATAGGTAATTTTATCACTGATTTTATTACTGGAGCCTTGTTAATTAGTTTCAATGAAGCTGCGAATGCTAGTAATGCGGAAGCTCTTATTCAGGCCATTACTTATCAAAACACCTCGCCAAATTTAGCAACTCGTATATTGGAACTATCTCTGAATGATGGTGACACAGAAATTACTGTAAGCCGAGAGATTCAAATAGTTGAGGTTAATATTGAGCCAATTGCAAGAAAAGATAATATTGAAGTGGATTTCAATGTTTATACAAAAATACCTGTCACCGATTTACTGCAAAATGATACTGATGCTAATCCAACTGATATTCTTAAAATTATGGAAGTCACTCCAATCAGTGAAGGGATAGAAATTGAACTGGTTGGTAACGAAATACAGCTATTTGTTGATGGATTAGTGAATGCCGATCCAGTAGAATTTGGCTATGTAGTGGCAGATGGTGAAGGTGGAGAAAATGAAACAACAGTAATTGTTAATCCTACCAATATTATAACTGGTACTGATGGTAATGATAATTTTGATGGTACTGATGGAATAGATATCGTATTGGGTGGACAAGGTGACGATACTTTTCATCCTAGTACTGGTGCGGATATTTTATTAGGTGAAGAAGGTGATGATACGTTTTATTTGAGCTCAAATGCTGTTGGAATTCATATAGATGGTGGTGAAGGGAACGATAAAATTAGTTTGGATGGAGTTGGTAATCAGAGACTAGATTTGATTAAAAATAGTAATTTACCAGACTCTTTAAAATTGCAAGGCGTGGATAAAATTGACATTACTGGGGAAAATAATCAATTGCATTTGCAGGTTGAGGATGTATTGGATATTTCTGATGATAACCGATTGGTGGTTGATGGAGAATTTGGTAATATGGTTAATTCTCTAGGACAGGGTTGGGATTTGAGCGGCACTGAAGGTATTTATAACGTTTATACCAATGATATTGCTCAGTTATTGGTTAGTGTTGATATTAATAATCAGTTTATTTCTTGATGTTTAATTGCTAATATTTGTTGTATTAATATCTTAGGAATGAGGATTTAATAACTTTCAAAACTTGAATGTCCAAACCTGCAAGGTTTTTAAAACTTGGCAGGTTTTTTTTAAGTAATCACTACATTATTTAGGACTACCCTAATTAGTTATAAAAAATAAGTATAAATAGTTTATTATGTAAGATACATAACTTTATAATATATCCCAATTGAATGTATTATATCAGTACAAATTAACAAATTGATATTTATATAGAATTTCGTTAAGAATTAAGCATTCATAATTAAGAATTGCTTTACAACACTGGAGCATTGAATATGCAAAACTTAAAAATTAGTACCAAATTATTA
>DAOUSR010000131.1 GCA_030627125.1 Thioploca sp. | reverse complement strand
GCGCAAACGTTTATGGTGAGCGTAGCTCAGTTTGGTAGAGTCCCGGATTGTGATTCCGGTAGTCGTGGGTTCGAGTCCCATCGTTCACCCCATTCCTTTATAAATAACGTTATTAATATCCTACCTAAATTCCATAATATATTTGATAATTTATAATGGAAATACTATTCTTATTAATTCCAATTTCTTTGTTTTTAATTGTAATAATTGTATGGGCTTTTTTATGGGCTATTAAATCTGGCCAATTCGATGATTTAGAGGGGCCTGCTCATAGCATTTTAATGGATAATGACGATTTACATCAATCTACTCCAACTAAGCATGATTAATCAAAATGGTATCTAGTTAATAAAGATACTATTTTTAGAACATACTATACAGATCGGATTAACTTGTTGTTAACCCGATGTTTACAAAGTAAATGCTGGATTTATCTCATAATTTAACTACTAAAACCGCACAGTTAGCGTAACCAATTACTCGATCTGAAACTGAACCCAACATAACTCTATCTAATCCAGTGCGTCCATGGCTTCCCATCACAATTAGATCAACTCCTTTAGCATCAGCAATTTCAATAAGAACTTCTGCCGGACGGCCACTTAAAACTTCTCCTTCTACTTTAATTCCTTCTTTAGTTAAAAAAGATTCAACTCGTTTGATTTCCTGTATGGCTTCTGTATAGCGTTTTTCTTTTAAATCAGAATACACAACGGAAACTACTAAAACAGAGGCATCGATATGTTTTGCAATATTCATTGTTGCGCTAGCTGCTATATCACTATAACGAGAACCATCAACTGCTAATAGAATTTTATTACCATTTATCTTGGCAGTTCTAGGTACAACCAAAACACTGCATTGAGAATAACCAATAACTTTAGCTGTATTACTCCCCATCATCAAACGCATCAGCCCGGTCATGCCTCTACGTCCCATCACAATTACATCAACATGATTTTGTTCGGCTTCATTAATGATTTCTTGATAAATTTCTATACCATGTCGTACACTAATATCACAAGTTACTCCAGCTTTAGTTGCTTCAGTCCTAACTTTTTCTAAATGAGATAAAGTATCTTCATTTTCTTTTTCAATCAGTTGTCTGGCTAAAGAAGCATGTTCTGGATTTATCATAATTACAGACATTGCTATCAATTTACCATCAGTTCTTTGAGCTAATCTAATGGCTTCGCTAGTTGCTCCCACAGTAGCTTCTGAACGATCTGTCACTAATAAAATCTTTTCAAATCTACCAGTTGGAGATAATTGAGTAATCGACATAGCATCATTTTCATTAATATGTGGAGACAATGCTAACTCTTCTTCCATAAGTCTTTGGGCTTTATTATATCTTATAGTGCCGTTAATCATGGCATATAAAATGATAATTGTTCCAACAGCTAGAGCTAAATTTAATAAGTTGAAACTAACAAAGTTTAAAGTGGTAACTGTATCTGCTACTAATTGTAAATGACCAGCATCATGTATATATACTACCATTTTTACGGCAAGACTAAATAATATTAGTACCATCAAAATTCCAGTAACTAATTTGGTCAAATAGTCTTTAGCATAAGTAGCTGCAATAGCTCCCAGGTGTACACCTAATAATGAACCAGATAAAATAATCATGGCTAATCTGATGTCAACCAAACCACTACTTCCATATTGAATGGTACCACCAATACCGATTATGAAAGCGATCAATAATTGGGTTGCTGAAGCCATTAAGCCACCAGCACCTAATACATAGATCATGGCTGGTACTGAAATAAAACTACCAACCGCAATATTGGCTGCTAGTAAACCAGTAAAAAAACCAATCGGGATGGTAAATAAAACTGAAATGCTAGTTTCCAGACTAGGAAAATACATCATGGTGCCAGGAATATTAATGGAACGCACTTTGTGAGATAATGCACTCCTCTTAAATAGATCAGCTTCACCAGTTTTAAATATTTTTTTCGCATCACGCAGATTATATAAACCAAGTATTGCTAAGATCAATAAAAATATTATGGTTACATAGATATTTGAACCAGTGCTACCAAAGTTATTTCTTATATATATCTGCAAAGAAACACCGCAAAATATTCCTATTTCAGCTGAAATTCCTATTACAATTGCTAATTTTATATCTACTAATCCGTGCCTAATCCGTTTTAATGCACTAACTAAAGCTCGCGGAAATTTGTGACAAATATTGCTAGCAACAGCAACAATGGCAGGAACTCCAATAATCATCATTGCCGGAGTTAAAATAAAAGCTCCACTTGAACCTATAAAACCACTGATTAACCCACCAACTAATCCTACAATTAGCAAAAATATTGCATGTTCCCACTGCAAAGGAAAAATTGTTTCTATAGGAATAGTTTCAGTCGCTCCTAGCAATGAGCAACCTAATAATAATATTAGAAATATAAATGGTTTGAGCATTTTATTTTTCCTCATTTTTTTACTGATTTTGCTTTGATACCTAACATATCCCAAAAATGATTAGTAAACGTGCCATGTACAATAGATAAAATAAAAGCAATTATAATTGGGATAATAAAGTACCAACCGCCTTGTTGAGACCAATTCATTATATAATCTGAAAAATAATACAATAAAAAATACAGAATTCCACTAAGAATAGCTAGTGTAGTTGTTTGGATTACAGCTTTACCTTTGCCAGTTGCATCCATATTGATTTACCTCTAAATTAATAATTATAATTTAATCTGATAATATCACTGTTTTTTCTTGCGTCTTAGTCTTTTGGGAGTGGTAGGAGGAGTTACTATATTTCCATCTGCCAATAAATCAGTCCACCAATCTGCAAATTCAGTTGTTTGTTTTTCACCAGCTTTAGCACGTAATAATAGAAAATCGTAACCAGCCCGAAATTGTGGATGTTCTAACAATTTTAAATTTTTTTTCTTAACTTTACATTGCCTAGTCAAGCGTAATTGTAACAACCAAATTTCCTGCATTGGTACAGTAATACGTCTTGGTATAGCCACTCTTTGCTGCGAATTTCTAGCTAGAAGCTTTTGAATAGTTTCTATTAGTTTTTCTTGGAGATTTACACCTTTGATTGGTTTATCTGGCAATTCGCATAATAATGGTGGCCACAGTAAAGCCGCTAATAAAAAAGCTGGAGTAACTGTTTTATCATTATGTATACGTTCATCAGTATCATACATAACTTGTTCAATCAATTTTAATGCGATTGGATTTTTCAAACAAGCTGCAGTTTGAGGAAATAATTGTTGAAACAAACCATATTTACGCAACTGCTTTAAAGATTCCACGGCATAACCACTAAGGAACAATTTTAATACCTCTTCAAACAAACGAGCTGGAGGGATATTATTAAGTAGGTTAGCTAACTTAGGAATAGGTTCGGCTGTTTCGGGTTCAATAGTAAAGCCCAGTTTAGCTGCAAATCTAGCTGCTCTTAACATCCGTACTGGGTCTTCTTGATAACGCAATACTGGATTGCCAATTAATCTAATTACTTTAAACTGTAAGTCTTTGATACCATCAGCATAATCAAGTAATGAAAAATCACTTATATTATAATATATAGCATTAATAGTAAAGTCACGGCGGCCAGCATCATCATCTACGGTGCTACCATACACATTATCTCGGACTATTTGCCCATTTTCAACTACTCCTTCACTCTGGCCATCAATATGAGCAGAACGAAATGTAGCAACTTCAACAATTTCTCTATTAAAACGCACATGAGCTAATACAAAACGGCGGCCAATTAAGCGACAACTATGAAATAATTTTCTTATTTGTTCCGGAAGTGCATTAGTAACAATATCGAAATCTTTGGGGATTTGCCCTAGCAACAAATCACGCACTCCACCACCAACTAAAAATGCTTGATAACCAGATTTATGTAATTGGTATAAAACATTTAAAGCTGCTTGGCTTATGTTATGACGTGATAAATTATGTTCAGGGCGCGGAACATAAATTGGTTTTTTTTTAATTAAATCTTGCAAATTTAAACAACATATTGTGAAGTGTAATTTTTACACATGAAAACATTAATGTTTGTCCGATTCATTTATGTTAACAAACGTTAACAATAGCACTCATTTTAATTGAGAATTAAGAAAGAGAGGGTGAATCTACCAAAGACCTAAGAGATAATTCTTAGATCGCTTTACCCAAATTGACTTGGTTCTCGCCAATAGGGTTGTCAGTCTTAAGGTTTTACCAGTCTAACTTGACAGACTGAACCAAATACCTGCCACTCGCAACTCAAGTCCTTTGACTCTAGCAGATAACTAGAATATTATCAACTTGATAATAAGTCAAGAAAATATTTCACTTGATTTGAGACGATTTTCGTTGAAATTTTATTTTAAATTAGGACATAATTTTCATCAGATTAACATCCAATCGCTATAATGTAAAGTATCAAGGATTTTTTCGCTTATTTTAAGGCAATAGCTATAATTTGTATTGTAGTTGATAAAACAATGATTTGATAAAATATTTACTAATTTTTAATATAGCGCTTCCCAATTAAATGTGTTATATCAATACAAATTAAGAACTTGATATTTATATCTAATTTAATTAAGAATTAAGCATTCATAATTAAGAATTTCGGAAAATTAATTTTACTATATTCACGAAATAATTATCTAATATTAATTTGAATATGTTACTAACTTGATTAATAACTATTATTACCTATTATTACCTATTAATTAAGTATTGATAATATAATCACAAATTTATAAAATAATTTATCTTTGAATTTAGCCTTAATTTGATAATTTCACTAGAGATATTTTGTAATTTACTCATAAGTCTTTAATAGACATAGGTGAAATAAGTCGGATTGAAAATATAGTGAAAAAAAGTGATAAAGAAATATTTATGGAGGCGATGGAAGGAGTTAAACAATTAAAAAATAATAAAATTATCCCAGAAAAACCTCAACCTAAACCAATTCCAAAACAACGTTTTTTAGATGAAATATTAGTTAGAGAGGAAATGCTTGCTGATAATCATAGTTATATAGAAACAGGAGATGAATTATCATTTATTCGCCCTGGAATCCAAAATAACATTTTAAAAAAATTACGGCGGGGCCATTTCAGTATTGAGGCAGAATTAGATTTACATGGAATGATAGCACGTATAGCACGCCTAGAAGTAGCTAAATTTTTACGCCAATGTCAGGATTATGATATTCGTTGTGCCAGAATTATTCATGGCAAAGGGTATGGTTCTTGGCAAAAACAACCAGTTTTGAAAAACAAACTAAACAAATGGTTAGAACAACATAGTGAAGTTTTAGCTTTTTGTTCAGCCCGTCCTATGGATGGTGGGACTGGAGCAGTATATGTATTAATCAAACATAAATAGGGAGCAATTTGCATTACTCCCATATGGTATATCAAATATTACTTAACTGGTGCTTGTGGAGCTTGTTGTGGAGCACCATAACCACCGTAAGGAGGAGCACCGTAACCGTAAGGAGCGGCACCATAACCACCGTAAGGAGCAGCGCCATAGTTATTGCCGTAGCCTTGACCATAACCTTGACCATAGCCATTACCTTGACCATTACCTTGACCATTACCGTAGCCGCTACCTTGACCATTACCGTAGCCGCTACCTTGACCATAATAGTTACCATTGTATCTATTATTACCACGACCTTGACCACCCATACCAGTACTGAAGTTCATATCACCCCAGCCATTACCGTCCATCATGTTATCCATGGCATTGTTGTTGCCCCAGCCATTATTACCATAGCCATTACCCCAACCATTACTATTACCATTACCATTATTGCCATTACTCCATGGTCCCCATCCCCATGCTTGTGCTGGTACAGATATAACGGCACCACCAAGAACGGCGGATAATGCAACTACTTTAACTAAATTTTTCATGTAAATTACCTCTCCTAGAAAATAAATATCAGAATACTACCCAAAAAATATAATTCTAACAACTATTACTAATAATTCAACCGATTCATTAGTCTTTATAGTAACAAATCAATTACTATAAATTAACCTTGTTACAATGTTTAAGGTTATTCCTACAATTAATAATTTATCAAATTAAATCGTTTAATAATTTTTTTGATAAATTAATTTATATTGTTCGTTATAATGATAAACTAATAAATGAATATTAGCAAACTCTAATATAGAGTCTTTATTTATTTTTTCAAAGTATTTTTTTTTAAAAGATTGTTTTGTATAATTTAATTTTTTAACGAATTGTGATATTTTTGATTTATGTTAATAATTGATGTTATAGTATTTCCCAATTAAATAGAATATATTTATACAAATTAAATGATTGAAATTTATATTTAAGTTTATTAAAGATCAAACATTCGTAATTAAGAATTGCTATATCTTTATTATATTAATTATTTTTCATTTAAGATTTATTGTAATTATCTAGCATGCCATAAAGTTAATATATGTTGGAGTTCAAAGCAAAGTTTTATTAAGTATTGAAGCATAAGTTTTAGTTTGCAATTATAGAGGCATGGCTTGTCTCTACGTTATAATATCTAATATGGCATTCGCTTTGAACTCCAAATATTTAACTTAATGTATTATGGGCATGGTAGCTAGTTACAATTTATTAATATTAAATTTAGTTAAAATCTTTAATCTAAAAATTTCGTCATATTTGCAACGTTAGGTATAATTATACTTAAACATTTTTGGTTAATTAAAATTTATGGATTTAACTTATATAATAATAGGCGTTAGTGGTTTTCTAGCTGGTGCGGTAACACAATATATATTCTTAGTTTATTTATGGCCTAATCGACATAAAACTTATAATTGGATATATAAATTCTATAATCATAAAAAATTGGGTGAACCGTGTAAAACTGACTTGGTGCTTGATAGAGATGGTTATAGTTTAGGTTATACTTTTAATCGTAGATGCGCAGCATGGGTGTCTTATATTATGTCTAAAGGTTCGATTGGAATTGATGTCCCAAGAGACGATTGTTTCTATGCTGATCTAGATATACCAGAACAATATCGTGTCCAACCTGATGATTTTAAAAATACTGGCTATGATAAAGGTCATCTTGCACCGAGTGCGGCAATTGATTTTAGCCGTAAAAGTAATGAACAAACTTTTGCGATGTCGAATATTGCCTTACAACATCCAAAATTAAATCGTCAAGCATGGGGCAGTTTGGAAAATACTATTAGAAATTGGACTCATAATAAGGGTAAATTGCTGATTATTGCTGGACCGATTTATGCTGATAATCCAGAAACAATTAAAGATATTCCACTCCCTAAAGCATTTTTTAAAGTGATTTATTCCTTTAAACATAGTCGTTGCATAGGATTTATAGTTCCGAATGACAACATTAGAGCTAATAAGCTATGGGATTATGTAATGTCAGTTAAAAATGTAGAAAAGGAAACAGGCCAAAAGTTTTTTAGCAAACTTAATGATAAAAAACGTAAAATGAAAGGAGAACTTGATGTAGCGTGGTGGAAAAATGATAAATAGTTTGCCAAAATTTATACTGGTTTTTTAACAAAAACTAGAAAAATAACTTTAAACTATACCCATTGTTGTTTACAATACTAACCTCTAACTTTTAACGGACAAGTGAATGAAAAAATTAACACTCGCTTTTTGTGTTTTAACTCTTGGTAGTTCAGCTGTGATTGCAGCTACTGGTGATGTCGAAGCAGGCAAAACTAAATCAGCATTATGTGTTCCATGTCATGGTGTTGATGGTAATAGCAATATTAATCCAATTTGGCCTAAACTTGCTGGTCAACATGAAAATTATCTTGTCAAACAATTGCAGGATTTTCAATCCAAAATTCGTAATGACCCAACTATGGTACCGATGAGTGCGTCATTAGATGAACAAGGTATTCTCGATGTAGCTGCTTATTTTAGTAGTAAAACAGTTAAATTTACTCCAATTGAATCTAGTTTGGTAGCAAGTGGTGAAAAAATCTATCGTGGCGGTAATACTGCAGATAAAGTACCAGCTTGTGTAGCCTGTCATGGATTAAGTGGTAAAGGCAATCCAGTAGCTAATTATCCAACTGTTGGTGGCCAAAATGCTGGCTATGTAGTTAAGCAGTTACACGATTACAAAAATGGTGTTCGTAAGCCAGAAGGTGTTGCTGCGATTATGAAAGATATAGCTATGAATATGTCTGATAATGATATGAAAGCAGTAGCAGATTACATCCAAAATATGCAGTAATTGTTAAAGGGGCAATCTATCAGGTTGCCCTTAATTCTAATTCCAAAGGAAAAATGTTTATGAAAATTTATACTAAGCTAACGTTTATTTGTCTAATCCTGATATTCCAAACTGCCGTTGCAGAAGATGGTTATGCAGGCAAATATGAATTAATAACTCCAGCTCAAAAAACTACTGCTCCAGCAGATAAAGTTGAAGTAGTTGAATTATTTTGGTACACCTGTCCACATTGTTATCGGTTTGATGAAAGTCATTTTAAAAACTGGCGGAAAAATAAACCAGCAAATGTACATTTTACACACATGCCAGCAATATTTGGTGATAATGACAAACGTCTCCCATTAGCAAAAGCTTTTTATGTAGCAAAGGCATTGCAGGTTTTGGATAAGATCCATACTCCGTTGTTTAAAGCCATACATGACGATAAACGTGACATGAATAATAAGGCTACTTTACAAAAACTGTTTGTAAAACATGGTGTAAAAGCAGAAGATTTTGCTAAAAATTATGATTCTTTTTGGGTAAATACCCAGATTAACCGTGCCAAAACTATGACTAAAGGTTATGGAATTGGTGGAGTTCCAGTAATTATTGTAAATGGTAAATATCGATTGACTAGCGAACTAGCGAATGGTTATACAGAAATGATGAAAGTTCTGGAATATTTGATTAAAAAAGAACATTCTGCTAAGTAATTTTAGAAAACCTTCAAGAATTGATAATTTCTTAATCATCTTCATATGAAAAGGATTATGTAATTTTTATCTTGGAGGCATAGTAAAAATAAACAGTGCGACACGTTTAGTTAGAAACTCTACTGCCAGTAAGGAGTGGAGCCAATAATTAGGGCTACAAAACATCGTAGTTACAATTATGTTATTTATGGAGTTGAAAG
>DAOUSR010000043.1 GCA_030627125.1 Thioploca sp. | reverse complement strand
TAGACTCATTGCTTACTCTAAAATTTTAATCTTTTAAGGAGGTAAAAAAAGTTCAGATTGTGACCGTGTGAAGTATAACTCCCATTCCAACTTTTTATAAAATTTATCGTTTACCTACCATAAAAAAATAAACCACTATGGACTTAAGTTTATAGTGGTTTAATTAGGACTACCAGAATTTTTAACCCGTCGCTTATTGTATTACAATACGCTCGTAATTTTTTTATTTAGCTATTACGATTTTCAAAGGAATCACTGCTGAAACAAGCAAGACATTTCCAACATCTTATAATTAATGTTGGAATTAGACAGTCCAAACAGGACATTTTAGAAATGGTGCCGATGGCCAGACTCGAACTGGCACAGCTAGAAGCCACTGCCCCCTCAAGACAGCGTGTCTACCAATTCCACCACATCGGCAAAAATCTTAAAATTGGGATAATTCCCAATATTACAAATATATAAGGTTATAATGGAGGTAAATCTGTAGTAACCGCATTATCAGTTTCAGCTTGAGGTAAACTATTTTCTACTGGTGGCAAATCACTATTATGTACTGGTGCTTCAATTTGTATAGTCTCTAATGTACTTTTCGGTTCTATACGTTGGATAGAATAGTAGGCCAGTGCCAAACAAATAGTGAAAAAAAGTGTTGCTAAAACAGCAGTAGCACGAGTCAAAAACGAACCAGACCCTTGGCTACCAAAGACTGTAGACGATGCTCCACTTCCAAATGCAGCTCCAGCATCAGCTCCTTTACCTTGTTGAATTAATATCAACAAAATCAAACTAATACATAACATTATATGTATAATAACTAATATTTCAGAAAGTAACATTTCACCTAACCTGCCTGACCGATGGCCAAGAAATCTTCAGCTTTCAATGAAGCTCCTCCAATTAAACCACCATCAATATCAGACATAGTAAATAATTCTTTGGCATTACTACCATTAACGCTACCACCATACAAAATTTGCACTTTATTTGCAACTTCCGCATCTAGTGCAGAAATTTGTCCACGGATAAAAGCATGGACATCTTGAGCTTGTTGTGGGGTTGCAGTTTTACCAGTACCTATAGCCCATACTGGTTCGTAAGCTATGACAGATTTTTCTAACGATGCAATTCCTTGTAAATTTAATACTGCATCTAATTGCCGTTTTACCACTGTTTCTGTATTACCGGCTTCTCGTTCTTCCAATAACTCACCTACACACAAAATAGGAATTAATCCAGCTGATTGTACTTTGGCAAATTTTTCCGCAACTAATTCATCACTTTCACCATATAAACTGCGTCGCTCGGAATGGCCAACTATAACATATTTACAACCAAAGTCAACCAACATACTAATTGCTATTTCACCAGTAAATGCTCCTGAGTCACGTTGTGAAACATTTTGCGAACCCCAACTTATACTTGTATCTTTTAATAGTTCTCTTATTTGGTGCAAATATACAAAAGGCGGACATACAGCCATTTCAGAATTTTTTACACTTGTAATATTTTGCTTAATGCCTTCTATTAATGAACGATTAGCTTCAATAGAACCATTCATTTTCCAATTGCCAACTACCAATGATTGACGCATTTATAATTCCTTAGCCGATAAATTAAGATTTAAATTTTAATGGTATTGTATAGTTTATCAATATAAAAATCAACTGGTTTCTAAATCAATTTATTACTGGAGCAAATAAAGATAAGGCTTAATACGACGAGTAGCCTCAATTTGCCAACTATTAGTAGACTGATTTTCTTCTAATGCCGTTAACCGCGAATGGCACAAGATTTGTAATAAAGCTGGCCAATATCCACTTTTAGCAAGTATCCATTCAGTATCACTATCTGAAAAAGCCTGTGGAGAACTGACAATTAAATTTCTAGCTTCATTTTCAGTAAAAGCTCCTAAATTTAATACATGGCCAAAAATATTAAAAAATGGTGAAGGTTTGTTATCATCAACTATCATTTCTTCTGGAGGTTGGTGAGCAGTGAATAAAAACCCCAATTTACCACCAGCATGATTACTACCTAAAGAACGCATTCCCCACCAAAATTGTTCGTCAAGGTCTGGAGATGTCAATCCGGCTCCAATTTCATCTAATAAAATTAAGGAAGGAGTTTCTAAATATTGATCAATAATCTCCATAAAACTGACTAAATCACATGGTTCTGGTATCGGCATATCTAATTCAATTAAAATATGTCGCAATAAACTTTCTTGATAACACATGCGTGGGTCTTGAAAATCCACAAATACCCATTGATACCCAGGTGCTAACCAATCATGCCGTTGATTAGGGCGTAATTGTTCTGGTGACATATCAATTATACGGCGTAGATAATGCAGCAAAGAAGTCTTACCACTACGTTTTAAACCAACAATGGCAATATGTTGCAATGGTGTATATTTCCAAACATCAAAAATACGTTTAAGAATATATTCACGCCCAAAGAATTGACTAGGTTCGGTAATTGGGGGGCCTATAACAAATGGACTATTATGCCATGATGTAAGGGATATAGGTAAATCTGGAAATATAGCTTGCATATTAGGTTCAAATCCAGCGTCTAATAATAATTTATTACATTCTTCAGTTGTCAAATTCAGAGCTATGGCACAATATTTCATCACGTTCTAATGGCAGACTTATATCATCAGTTATCCACTCAACTAGAATATCACGACGTACTTTAATTGTTTTTACTAATTCTGATTTATTAGCTACGGTTTATATAACTTGTTAATAGCTTTGCAAATGAAGATATGGACAATTTAATAGAAAATTAAAAATATTAACAGCTTTTGCCAATTTTAAGTTGGTTGACTATTATACGCACTTTATAAAAAAATCTGATATAAAAATTGTTCAGCAAGCAATTAGGTCTGTATTTTGCTAAAATTTAAGTAATAGTTCAATATAGGTAGTACCCTAAATTTTTATTACAGGAATTTAAATTATGTTTAGATTAATTATATTAATTTTTTGTGTGAATATTGCTTACGCTGCTGATATGGTGGTAATTCATTCTAATGTAGTTCAGTATACGGAGGGACAATTATTAGATAGCCATACCACTGTCCTTGATTTATCAGAACAATCTGAGATTACAGTAGTATTTGCTAACGGTGGAGTTAAAACTTTAAATGGTCCTTATCATGGTACAGTAGCAGGTACGAATGAATCAGATTTACTGGTTACTTTATCTAAACTTCTTACTGAAAACAATGCCGAGCGTGGTCTAAAAAATTATCCAGCAAATTTATGGTTGGTTGATGTTAATACCACAAAACGGTTTTTTTGTGTTGCTCCATCTTCACGAGTAATTTTATGGAGACCTGATGCTCAAGGTGCTAGTACTTTGAAAATTAAACACAAAGCTTCTAATAACACAGCTGTGGTTAAGTGGCCAGCTAAACAAACTACTTTAAGATGGCCAAGTAATTTACCTATTATTTATGGTGATAATTATACGCTAGAATTAAAAAACCGTAATGGTTCTTTTTTCAAGATATTGGTATTATATCAATTACCAGATAGTTTACCTACTACTTCACATAAAGTTGTATGGATGGTAGGCAGAGGCTGTATTTCGCAAGCTAATATGTTGCTATCAAGTTTAAAATAACATTTTGGTAGGGATTTTAAATATTTCAAATCCCTACATAGCAATTCTTAATTAAATTCAATATTATAGTCAAATTAATTAGGAAATGCTATATTACTAAGGAAATAATGTGGAAGAAATTTACGAACCATTAGATAAATCTTTACAGCATGTCGGAGCTTTAATGAATGCTGCAGAAGCTCATGGTATTTTAAGCAGTTTTTTATGTGTATCACAATCAGATGATAAATGGTTACAACATATTCTTGGCAATGCTTATGTTGATGGACTAGCTTCTGGATGCCAAAAACAATTAATTTTAATAAAAAATTATACTTTAGAACAATTAAGTTCTGTTAACTGTGAATTTAATCTTTTGTTACCAGATGATGATATTGTTATATCAGAACGAATCCAAACTTTAGGTGGTTGGTGTGAAGGTTTTTTATTTGGTTTGGGATTGGCAGGTATTAATACTGAATCATTACCGAATAATATTAAAGAATTTATTGGTGATCTAATTTCTATCTCACATATTGCTCCTGTTGATGAAAGTAATGATACCAATGAAAATGATTATACAGAATTAGTTGAATATATTAGGATTGGCATAATGACTATATATGAAGAATTTATAAATAATGGAACCAAGTGAATTTAAGCACCGTCGTAAAAAATTGATAGATATAATAGGTATAGGTGGAATGGCAATTTTACCAGCAATCCATGCTTGTCATAATTATCAGGATAGTAATTTTTATTATGTAACAGGTTTTCAAGAACCAGATGCTATAGCTGTGATTATACCACAACGTGAACAAGGACAATATCTTTTATTTTGTCACACTACTGATGATTTACATAGCTCATATGGTGCTGATGACGTATTTTCTATTACTGAAATTGATGAAATTATTCCGGGATTATTAGAAACTTGTCAACGTTTATACTATCCAATAGGTTATTACCCTGAATTTGATAACAAAATTATCAATTGGATAAATCAGCTTAGAACTCAAATATACTCCAGCGTTCCTAATCAAATATTAGCTTTAGATCATATTTTACATGAGATGCGTTTATATAAAAATGAAGCTGAAGTAGAAACCATGCGTATGGCATCTCAAATATTAATTCAAGCTTATAAACGTGCTATACGATTTTGTCGGCCTAATTTATATGAATACGAATTGGAAGCAGAAATAGCTCATGAATTAATACGTAACGGTTGTAGTTATCCAGCATATCCTATCACTGTGGCTGGTGGTGAAAATGCTTGCAAATTTAATTCCAACAATAAGATTCTTAATGATAATGAGTTAGTCTTTGTGGATGCTGGAGTTAGATTAAATCATTATACTGTTGCTATAGGCCGTACTTTTCCAATTAATGGTTGTTTTACTAAGCTACAAAAACTAATTTATGAATTAGTATTAAAATCTCAACGAGCGGCTATTAATAAAATATATCCAAACAATAATTGGATTGAGCCACATCAAGCAGCAACTGAAGTTATAACTAAAGAATTGATTCAGTTAGGTTTACTTATTGGTAAATACCATAATTTAATAGCAGAAGAAGCTTATAAACGTTTTTATACCAAGCAAACCTGTAATTGGTTAGGGATGGATGTCCATGACTGTGGTGATTATAAAATTAATGAAGTATGGAGAAATTTAGAACCTAATATGATAATGACTGTAGAGTCTGGAATTTATATATCACCAGCTGAAGATATAGCTGAAGAATGGTGGAATATTGGTATTTGTATAAAAGATAGTATATTAATAACTTCTGCTGGACACGAAGTATTAACCGCAGATTTACCAAAAGCAAGTGCAGAAATTGAAAATTTTATGACTGTAACTTAAATTGCTATGAAAGATCATATTATTAGAATATGTTAATTGCTATTTTTTAAAATATTATCAAATTTTTCATAATTTTAACTTGTTGAATACTATTGATATATTGTAAATTTCAAACCATTAAATAGTATTCCAAATTAAAAAATAGGATGGTATTAAGATATTAGTTATTCACTAGTACAAATTAATAATTAAACTACTTGTTAAAAATAACGGTTTATAAATATACTACCGTACTCAAAACTTCCGTTGGTTTGAAATTGGTTTTTTAAACTCTTAATTCACATAACTAATACTAAATATTGGTGGTTATATCTATAAATTTAGTTTAAGGAGGCAGCAATTTTCCCTCACTTGAGGATTTTTTGCTGCATTTTTATGAATTTGACCAAACAAGAATCATCAGATGATGCTCAACCTTATATGCCGCTTAAATATACCCTAATGGGGTCATTTTTGCTACTAATTATCCCTATCTTAATTTCCATGTCGGTATCTAATTATTTGATTGCTAAACATGATTTAGGAGATGTTTATAAAATATTACAACAACAAACTGAAAATAATGTAATTAATGCAATTAAATTAGTTAATGCAGGATATAGGGTATTAGAAAGCTTTTTAGATAAGGAAATGCAAAATGGTTTTACCACTTTTATTGATGCTTATCAATTATCTGGTCGTGATCCAGCAAAGCTCGATCTTGAAGACATTAAAAAACAGCTAAATGATAAAATGGATTTATATGTAATAAATACGAACGGAATCGTAGAATATACAACTTATACCAAAGATTTGGGGTTAGATTTTAAACAATATCCCGAAACTTTTGCATTTATGACTGAAGTTAGAGAAAAAGGTACATTTGCTAGTGGAGGCTTGACCTCAGAGGCACGTACTGGAATTATTAGAAAGTATGCTTATATGTCAACACCAGATCATAAGTATTTGCTAGAATTTGGTCTTATATCTAATGATTTTGCTGATTTAATGGGGGATTTGGATTTAGTAAAAATAAATTCACGACTTAAACAACTAAACCCATTTTTAAATCAAGTGAGAATTTTTGGCCGTAATGGTAATCCATTAGGAGAGCCAGAATATAAACCAACTCCAAAAACTTTAAAAATAATTGAAGCCGTTTATGATACTAAAAAACCTGAACATTTACAAAATAGCAATAAAAAACAATATGTTCGTTATTTATTTATAAATTTAAAGGATGAAAAAGGAACTAATATTGTATCTGATCAAAGTAAAGTACTTGAATTAACTTATAATACTAGATTAATGGATGAGGCGTTACAAAGAACCTCCTCATTTCATTTTTTGATGAGTGCAATTTCAATTGTGCTTAGTATTTTATTTACTTTTATTATTTCAGCCCGGATTACTAAACCCATCCAAAGTATCGTTAAAAGTGTTGATATTATTGCTGAAGGTCAATTAGAACATAAAATAGAGGCCCAAACTAATAATGAATTAAAACTACTAAAACAAAGCATCACGAAGATGGTTAACAGTATATTAACCTATGCCAGTGAAATTGAACAACAAAATACTAAACTAGCTAGATTAGATAAACTGAAAGATGATTTTTTATCCAATACTTCGCATGAATTACGCACTCCTATCAACGGTATAATTGGAATTGCCGATTCAATGATTGAAGGTGCAACCGGGCCTTTACCAGCTAAAGCAGTGAAAAATCTATCTATGATCACATTTAGTGGTAGACGTTTGGCCAACCTAGTAAATGATATTTTGGATTTTTCCAAGCTTAAACATCAGAATATTATTTTACAGATCAAACCAATAGACATTAAAATTGTTACTGATGTGGTGGTTTTTTTAAGTCAACCTTTAATCGGTGATAAAAACATTATTCTAACTAATAACATTACTTCTATCAATCCGGTAGATGCTGACGAAAACCGAGTGCAACAAATTTTACATAACCTAGTGGGTAATGCGATAAAATTTACCGAATCTGGCACAATTGAAATTTCTTCCATAATAAAAGATCAATCTATGCAAATCATAGTTAGTGATAGTGGAGTTGGAATTAAGGCTAATAAATTAAAAACCGTATTTAATCCATTTGAACAAGCTGATGGCTCAATTGCTAGAGAATTTGGTGGTACTGGCTTAGGTTTATCTATTACCAAACAATTAATTGAATTGCATGGTGGAGAAATAAATATTGAATCAAAAGTTAATGTTGGTACAACAGTCAGTTTTATCTTACCATTATCGAATTCTGCACAAATTGATAGCAGTGAGATAAATATCATGTTAAACAACATCCAACAACCACGGCAATTTATCGATATAATTGATGAAAATGAAGAAGAAAATAATGCTATTCTAAATTCTAAAATAATATCTGAACACGGTTCATTACACGTTTTGATTGTAGATGATGATCCGATTAATTTACAGGTGTTGGAAAATCAGCTACGAATAGAAAATTATGCAATTACTCGAGCTAATAATGGCCAAGAAGCATTAGATGCTGTTAATAGCGGCACACCTTTTGCGATAATTTTATTAGATATTATGATGCCTAAGATGTCAGGTTTTGAAGTTTGTCGAATTATCCGAGAAACGCATCCACCTAACTTATTACCAATTATAATGTTAACTGCTAATAACCAAGTTTCGGATTTAGTCGAAGGGATGGAATCTGGAGCTAACGATTATCTTACTAAACCATTTTCTAAAGGAGAATTAATTACTAGAATTAGAACTCATGTACAATTATCACTGGTGAATATTGCGTATAGCAACTTTGTACCATTAGAATTTTTAAAACTATTAGAAAAAGATAGTATTGTTGATGTGCGGCTGGGAGATCATGTGCAGAAAAGAATGACGGTATTATTTGCTGATATTCGTTCATTTACAACTTTATCAGAAAGTATGTCGCCAAAAGAAAATTTTGATTTTATCAATGCTTATTTAGGTCGGGTTAGCCCTATTATTCGTAAATATAATGGTTTTATCGACAAATATATTGGTGATGCTATTATGGCATTATTTCCAGAACATGTTGACGATGCGGTACATGCTTCAATAGAAATTCACCGCCAATTAACCTTATTTAATCAAGAGAGAGAATTAGAAGATAAACAACAAATTAAAATTGGTATTGGTTTACATATTGGCAGTTTAATGTTAGGCACTATAGGTGAAAAAAAACGGATGGAAGGCACTGTTATTTCTGATGCAGTGAATTTAGCTTCACGGTTAGAAGGATTGACTAAATTATATGGAGCATCTACTCTCATAAGTGGTAATGTACTAGATGAATTGTCAAATCCCGACCAGTATAACTATCGTTTTCTTGGTAAAGTACGAGTAAAAGGCAAACAATCACCTGTCAGAGTATTAGAAATTATTGATTCAGAATCCGAAGAAATAAGAACCAAAAAAATCGCCCTAAAACCTAAATTTAATCAAGCTGTTGATGCTTATTATTGTAAACAATTTAAACAAGCCTTTGTATATTTTAAAGACATTTTGTTAGAATTACCGCAAGACAAAGCCGCTACTTTTTATTTAGAACGTTGCAACCATTATTTTGAAGAAGGAACTCCTGAAGATTGGGAAGGAATTGAAGCTCTTGATAAAAAATAAATTCATTGAAAATAATAATTGACAGATACAAATCATTTGTTCTATTATTTAATGTTAAATTACTAGTATTAATAACAGAGGTAAATTATTTTGCAATACAAACAATCTATGCTAATTTTAGGCTTAATGTTATTACCCATAAGCCAACACGTGTTAGCAGCAGGTGAAAGTTTAGAGCCTTTAGATAGACCAAATGCAGAAATGCTTCCGGAATCCAAACCAATTTTAGAGTCACCCTCATTACCAGAACTGCCACCAATTTCTCAAGATGAAAAACAGCTCTCTTCGATGGCGTATATAGAGGTGAAACAATTTCAGTTTGAAGGTAATGAGGCTTTTTCTGATGCAGAGCTTACTGAAATGGCTCAAAATTATCACGGGAAAATTACTGCTGAACAATTGCAGAGGTTTAAAAATGAAATTACCACTAATTATGTTAAAAAAGGTTATATAAATTCTGGTGCTATTATTCCAGATCAACAAATAGCTGATGGTATTATAAAAATTCAAATTATTGAAGGTAAGCTATCCAAAGTTGAGGTTTCTGGTAATGAAAGATTACGTAAATCTTATATTACCACCCGATTACAAGGTAAAAAAGGGGTAACACTCAATATTGATAGACTACAAGAACGGCTGCAAATTTTACAACAAGATCGGCGGTTAAGTCGCATTAACGCAGAATTAGGCCCAGGAATTAAATTGGGTGAAGGTATTTTAAAATTAAATGTTAAAGAGGCTACTTTTTATGATGCTATTTTTACATTTAATAATTATCGTTCACCTAGTGTAGGAGCATATCGAGGTCAAGTTGAGTTTAATCATCGTAATGTAACTGGATTATTTGGTGAAGGTTTTGGTGATACCTTCTATTTCCGTTATGGTCTAACTGAAGGTTTAAATGATTATTCTTTACGTTATGAATTCCCTCTTAATCAAAATACGTGGTTATCTATGAATGTGGAACGTAGTGATGCTGAGGTTGTTGAATATCCTTTTAGTATGTTAAATATTGAAAGTGAGGCTAAAACTTTTGCAGTTACTTTACGACATTCTTTAGCAATGTTTAAAAAACCAGAGCAATCGTTAAATTTATCCTTAAGAATAGAAAAACGCACTAGTCAAACCTTTTTAGGACCTGAAATACCAATGCCATTTTCTTTTTCTCCTGGGGTTGGAGAAGATGGTAAAAGTAAATTATCGGTAATACGCTTCTCCCAAGATTGGATTAAACGTAGTTCTTACGATGTATTTGCAGCTCGTTCTAGTTTTAACTTTGGACTTGATGCTTTTGATTCTACTATTAATGAAAATGATTTACCTGATAGTAAATTTTTCACTTGGTTAGGACAATTTCAATATGTTAGACGGTTAAATTTTGATGCTTTAAAAAAATTGGACAATCTGCATAGAAGTCAGATAATATTTCGTACCGATTTACAATGGGCTGAAGAAAATTTATTACCATTAGAAAAATTATCCATTGGTGGTGCTACCACAGTACGTGGTTATCGAGAAAATTTACTTACTCGTGATAATGGTCTTATAAGTTCGTTAGAATGGAGAATTCCTGTTTTCAAATTACCTATCAAAGGAATAAGTAAAACTCCAGAAGATGGTGAAATATATGTGGCACCATTTATAGATTATGGTCGATCTTGGAATACTGAAATAGATACCCCAAATCCAAAAAGTATTTCTAGTGTTGGTTTAGGTTTGCGTTGGAACCCTAATCGAGCCATTAATACTCAAATTTATTGGGGACATGCACTGCGTGATATTCAAGAACCAGATGATAAAGACTTACAAGATGATGGTATTCATTTTGAGTTAAGTGTACAAGTACCGTTTTAAACCGGATGAAATTAGTATGAAAGATCAAAATTTACTTCCAGCATATAGAAAAATGCTGTCTCGAGCTGAAGCTGCTAAGAAAAATACGTTACATCAACGTATAGAAATTGCAGTTGAGACAGCGGTTGAGCTTAATGAACTCAGTCGTGAAGAAGCGGAAAATATTGGTGATTATTTACGGCGAGATTTGCAAGATGCTGCCGAATTTATTGTTTCTACTGAACAAGCTTTAGCAGATTGGATACGTTTTGATTTAGAACTTATTGAAGAACACTTGTTGAATATGTTCAGTATGATGGTAGACCAATCTCGATTGGAATTAGATAATCTTGCTGAACGTGCTCATCAAGCGATGGAATGGCATACTGGAGAAATAACCGGTTTGGGGACTTTATACTGTGCTAACTGTAATAAACCCATACATTTTCGGAAACCTGATTACATTCCAACTTGTGATAATTGTGAGTCCACGTTATTTAACCGAGCTTTAGATTAATTGTAAATAATCGTAATTGACAAATATCTAGTAAGGGCAATTTTTTATGATTGCCCACATTAGTAAGAGATAAAGGTAAGAATTATTCACCTATTCATAAGTTTCAAATTAGAGAACAATTAACTACTACAATTTCAACTCTACGATCAATAGCATCACGAACGTCATCAGTTCCAGAACCAACTACATTTTCTACAAAACCTTTGCCGATCGCTTTCGATCTTTTATTTATATTTTGAATCTGTAATTTACTTTGGAAAGCTTTAGATCTCTTTAAGGAAAGTTTTTTATTGTAGACATCATTGCCCGTCTTACTACTATGGCCTACGATATGAAAACATTGATCATTATCGTTAAAATATTTAGCGATCATCTTTAACCACAGTGCATAATCTTGCTTTAACTTAGAGTCATTAATAAATTCCACAGAATTAACTTCAAATAGAAACTTGATTTTCAAATTTTGATTCTCTTCCACGCTAGCAGACAATAATTGACTAAAAGCAGTTTCTGCTTCTGTTGAATTTTCCAATTTGAGATTAGTTTCATATATACCAGCAAAAGTTCTCATCAATTTACCATCAGAACGTTTAGAGACTCTTTCAAATAATTTTAAAGCTTGGGAATAATTTTTATTCTCATAATCTGTTTCCGCTTTAATTAATAAAGCTTGTATATCTAAGGAGTCATAATAAAGCTCATTAGCTAGTTCTCCTACTCCACTTCTTGCAGTATTAATCAAACTTTCAATTCGATTATCCTTCATGTAAATAGGACTATCTCGATAAAATGCAGTTGGAGTGTGATCTAAATCCAAATTCAATATCCAATTATTAGAATCTGCAATGATTTTACCAGTTTTTAAATCAAGTACTGATGCTGAAATCTTATAGTATTTTTCTGGTTTATTAGTTATACTCCCAACTGAATATTCAGTAAAATCAATAATACCACTCATTATATATTGAGAACTACGTAAATTTTGCGGAGTAATTCTAGTAATGGAAACTTCAAGTTTTTCTGCTTGACCAAAAATAATTTGTTCAATTTCTCGACTAACAGCTATGATTTCACCACTATTAGCATCAATAAAAGGGTCTGACACTATGTTTATAGTACTCAACTTTCCTATAGTATCCTGACTATTTTTAATTTGTAATAACAAGTGATTAGCCAAATTATTTACTGCAGTCTTAAATTCTAATGGATATTTAGAAGGTTCTTGAATATTTTGCGTACATGAAAGTAAAAAAAATAATAAGATAAAAATTTGTTGCAAACGATACATTTATATGTTCTCCGATTTATTATCATAGGACTTACGCATTGACAGATATATTATTATAATATGAATCAATTAAAAAAACCAGAGAATCCAATAAATAAGTCACCTATCAACAGCTAATTGCATATTATCAATGTCATAGGTGTTCGGGATAATTCCTAATAAATTGAGAAGGTAAAATTATGGTAAAATAAAGAATATCAAAACAAAATGAGAAAATAACCATGAATGAAACTGACGTACTAATTGAAACAATGTTTTAGTAAAATTATTCCAAAAACAGATAGTCGAACAAATATATCTCCATTTGAATTTGTAATTGGATTAATATTCAGTTATTTAGGAGATACAACTCTTTAGAAGCCATAGGAATCTAAAAAATCTAACAGATATAAGTCGTAGTAGTTTTTGGGAAAGGCTTGCCAGAAAACGGTTTTTTTTAAAACTAGCAATTGCTATTAAAACAACTTGGAGCTTTCATTATTGATGGAGGTAACTTATTAGAAAGATTGAATATCACTGGAGTCTTAGTAATAGATTCAATTTGCATTATGGGATGATTCTAAAAATAATTATCCCGGTGTTAGTACAAATGCTAGTATAAAACTGTATGTTTTGATATTTTGACTGGAAAACTGCACTGGTTTGAAACAACTCCGGGTTCAACTCATGATCGAAAATGTTTTCCAGACTTGAAATCTCTTATTGGTAAATTAATCATTACTGATTTAGGATACTGGGATATTAATTTATTGTATAAAAGATATTGGAAGATATTTTCTTTCTCGTATTAAATCTAAAGATTAGTGTTACTAAAATTATTCAGGGGAAAATTTCCCAAAAATACCTAGGTAAATATTTATTTTCTATACCATTTAAACATAAACGTTCCAACATTCTTGAAGTTATGGTTGAAAAAACATACGACCAAGGAAATTTATGTTGTAGATTTTTTACTAACACCTCTCTTCAGCCGCCGAAGGTCGGCTGCAAGGCTTAGTTAGAATTAATTTTACTCTGTTCCCAATTATTACTGTGATGCTTTAACAATGGTAACATCGAATTTAACATCCCTGCTGTTAGTCCTGAGTAGGATAATATAATTGAAGTAACTATCCCGAAATGCAGGAAAAGTGCACCACCAATTATCATAATGCCAGGGATGGTTGTTGTGAGCATACCTATATTAAGATTGGTGTTTAGTTCATCAGCTAGGTCAAACAGTTGACTGAGGCGATTCAAACTCTTATCCATCAATAGAATCTGAGCTGTGTCCGTGGCAACCGCAGAAGCACCATGTAGAGAAATAGAGACTTGGGCTTTTTTCAAGGCAATGGAATCATTAATGCCATCACCAATGAAACAGACATATTTCCCTTCTTTTTGGAGTTTTTCGATCAAATGGGCTTTTTTTTCAGGCAAAGTATTTGCAAAATAATTTTTTATACCTAATTCATGTGCTAGTTGTTTCGTTGCACTTTCTTGATCTCCAGATATGATATATATGGACATATTACGTTGCCGTAATTCGTTAATTATGTTTTTAGCTTCAGGGCGAATGGTAGCACGTAATTCAATTGCACCTTTGATTTGATTATCAATGGCAACAATTACTAATGAATATCCGTGTTCATCACAATCTGATTTGATGTTTTTCATTTCTTCAGGAATAGCAATTTCTTCCATTTCCATAAAATTGATGCTACCTACTAGGATCAGCTTATTGGAATAATTCACTTTGATTCCGTAACCAACTTCATAACTAGCATAATCAATTTTTGGCAAACTTAGTTTCTGCTCATGAGCTTTCTTAAGAATGGCTTTGGCAATCGGATGTACCTGTTTATATTCAGCCATTGCTGCGTATTTCAGTAACTCGTTTTCATTGCTTTCGTTAAATGTGTAAATTTTTCCGACGTGAGGATGTTCCTCAGTAAGAGTACCTGTTTTATCGAAAACGATGGTATCCACTTGGCTTAATGATTCGAAAACACGCCCATCTTTGATCAGAATGTTGTTTTCGGATGCTATTCTGAGAAAGTTCAATACACTAATAGGCATTATAATTCTTGCGTCGTAGCCAATATAGCTATAAAGAATAGCCAACGCACTTGTAGCTCCCACAACAGGAAGTGCCACACACTGATAGCCAGCGTTGGTAAAACCATTTTATCTGCTACTTTTTCGCCGCGTGATTGAATAGATATTTTGTATTCAGCGGTATTGTTTAATATTTCCCAGATGTTAGCAGCAATGGTCTCTTTTCCTGAACGGTTTACTTGAATGTAAATTTTACCTGATAACACAATAGTTGCTGAGAATACTTCATCACCTAATCCTTTTTCTAAAGGCTGAGATTCCCCAGTTAAAATATGCTGATCTATTGAAGCCATTCCTTCGGTAATCATGCCATCCACAAATATAGCTTCTCCGGCATTTACTACCACAATATCATTAATTTTTAAGTCCTTAAGTGGTGTTTCAAACTCAATACCATCTTTTAAAACCCAAACAAATTTAGGTAATTCTCCAAAAATATTGGAGAGTTTCTTTCTGGAATTATCTTTTATTTTGAAGACAAGTTTTTCACTCAATACAAAAAGCAACCTGCCTACAACGGCAATAAAATAATACCCAAAGATAATAAACAAAGGTGATACAATAGCATCAATAACACTCGCATTGAGTTTGTGTTCTTCAAAAAGTGATTTATAAACTTCCCGCCAGACAGGTATGATAGTATAAATGACAATAGCTGAACTTGCAAAGAACAAAGGGGGGAAAATAAAAGTACCCGCAATAGCTAAACCTAGTGACATCAATAGTATGTTCAGATTTTGATTAATCGTTTTTTCTGTATTGTTAATATCTTTAACCGATTTACTAACAAGCACATTTTTGAGATTTACAACTGACTTTTCGATAGATAATTTTTTTTCAACATTCGAAGTAGATGAATTTTTTCTGGAGTTTATATTGCGATATAGCTTTAAGCTGCCCAAGAACAATACGCCACTTACAATGAACACAGGTATATGTAACATCTTTTTACCTTATATGAAGTTGTACTGAAAACTCAGGAGATTTTTTTGCATCCAATATTTTCAATTAGTTACAGAATTTTACTAGTTTTCAGTAATTTGTAGTAAATAAGAACATACAAAATGTGTCCAGCTAGCAACACAAATCATTTTTTTTACTACAATAAGAACAGGTCTAGCATTGTAACCGCCTTTTCAGCAGCTACTCCTTGTTTAATCCAGTAATTGAATGCAGTTCCACGGCAGCCCCAACAATATCTTCCATCAATTAAGCATCCTTCTCCTTGAGCCGTTTCTCTAAATTTTGTGAGTACTTCCGAATGCCACATTTTGTTTAAAACAGTACCACTATTATACTCAATACCCCATGTGACTCCAGCACAAGGAGTTATTTTGTTCTTTATTGAGACATAACATGAATATAGAAATTGATTACATCCGATTCCCGGCAAAGGCATACTTGGATCCCAAGAATAACCCAATTCCTTGTCAATTTCCGCTAACTGTTGTTTCAACTGTAGAAAAGAGCCACTTTCCAAAAAAAGTTCTTCGTGTTCTTTTGCGCGTCCTTCGTCACCAACATGCTCCATATTTGGGAAAATGTTATTTTTACGACAAAATTTCCAAAAATCAACTGCTTCAGAGATATTCTGTTTAGTAGTAACAAAAGACAAACCTAATTTTTGTTCATTTGTATATCCTATCTTTTGCAGAATCGAAAGAGCATGGTGGATTTTTTTCCAGTACCCTTTTTTCCAGCTAAGTAATCCTGAGTTTCGGGATTCATACCATCATACTTCATCAAAATTGACACATTTAGGGCCAATAATTTTTTACCAATTTCCTCTGTAATTAGGGTTCCGTTGGTTATTATAACCGGGGTAATTTGCACTGTATTCAAATATGCCAATGCTTCAAATAATTTTGTATAAAGCAGAGGTTCGCCCGGCCCAATAAAGATAACTGATTTAAGTCCAAGCGGAATAGCTTGTTCAACCAGTTTTTTTTACGGTGTTTAAGTCCACAAATTTATCCTTATTGCGGCTTGTAGCACTTGCATAACAGTACTTGCATAAGATATTGCAGTTTTCGTTTGTTTCCAAGCGAAGTGACCACATTTCATCATTCTCATTCTGGTCAGAAAATAGATATCCTTCTAAGCAAGGAATTTTTTTCGTAGAGTTCATATTCATTTACCAAGTTCATTTATACCGTGTACTTTATCAGATACTCAGAAGATTTGCCACCTAATGGCGAGTTGAGGAGCGAATATGCCTTATAATGGACTCGGTGGAGGTCTTTCTCCTCAACTCGTAAGGTGTATAAGCGAAGCGTCATACACCAAAAACACAGTGGTGCTACAAATTTTTATTAATCAAACATATACGGCTTACGAGTTGTTGGAGCGAAGCAGAAACAGTTCCGGTGCAATGATTTGTTATTTTGTGAACATACTGTTGACAAAATAGTGATACTGGATTATAGTATCATTATGAATGGCAAACAAAGAAAAACCTACCAAGCGATATTTGAAGACCCAATTCACTCAGATATCGATTGGAAAGACATTGAAAGCCTATTCAATGGACTGGATGCAGACATAAGTGAAGGACGGGACTCTAGAGTGCGTATTGCATTAAATGGCATACGTGCGGTATTTCACCGCCCTCATCCAGAACGAGTGACTGACAAGGGTGCTATAAAATCTGTTAGACGATTCCTAAATGAAGCAGGAGTATAAGATGAAATATAAAGGCTACACTGGACATGTAGAATTTGACGATGAAGCTGACATCTTTCATGGAGAAATTCTCGACACTAATGATGTGATTACATTTCAGGGTACAACACCTGATGAAATTAAAAGTGCATTTCATGATTCAGTTGACGATTATCTTGAGTTTTGTAATGAACGTAATGAAAGTCCAGAAAAGCCTTTTTCTGGTAAATTGGTTTTACGAATGACTCCAGAATTGCATCACAACATATTTGTGCATGCCAAGCAATCTGGGAAAAGCATCAATTCATACATTACTGATTCACTCGATAAAATATCAAACTACGGTTAAATTTTTACTCAAACAAAATAACGTCAGAGTTGTGCGGGCGGAGCGTTTTTTGCGCAGCTCCGAACGAACGACTTGTTATAAACCTGACTTTAATTTGCGGATTTCGCGCAGCTCCAATCAGGCCAATTGTCACCTTTAGTTCTATTATTTTCCCACTGTAAAGGTTGTAAGTTAGATATGTCGTCACTTCCGCCTTTAGATACCGGTTTAATGTGATCAATTTCCCAACCGCTACCATTCTCAGTTGTTTTTCCATATTCAGTGTATTTTATCCAAGCATTGCACATATCTTTTCTTTGCACCGCTGGGTCATTACCTGAAACTACTTTCCCTTTTTTCCACACGGCATCAATTTCTTGCTGCGACCATGCACCGCCTCTGTTGTTAGTGTTAGACATAAGTATCTCCTTTTATTTTTTGGTTATAACGCCTATGTTAAGCGGCACTGGACATGGAAGTAAAGTGTCCGCTTCAACGACTGGTTATCCTGAGTGTAACCCGAGCCATAGCGACTTGGAGAAGCGTAGCAAGGGCGAAACGTTTCATCAGGATAATGGCGAGTTGAGGAGGATGTTTCTCCTCAACTCGCCATTATAGGCGTTGCGTAACGTAGTGGAGCAGCGCCTATAACACCGTTCTTCACCCGCCGCTAGGTCGGGAGCAAGACCAAGTTAGAATTTATAGTTTAT
>DAOUSR010000119.1 GCA_030627125.1 Thioploca sp. | reverse complement strand
TTCATAATTAAAAATTGCTATAGATAGCTACAAAATATTTAGACTAAAAATTATTAATAGTTTTTTTAACTAAAGCTGGTCCGCTATAAATTAACCCGGTATAAATTTGGATTAAACTAGCTCCAGCAAGGCGTTTTTCCTGAGCATCCAAAGCACTCATAACTCCTCCAGCAGCAATAATCGGGATTTTGCCTTGTAATTTTACATTCAATTGTTTTATTATATCAGTAGCCGAGTCTGATAAAGGAGCTCCACTCAATCCACCTGCTTCATCCGCATGAGCTACATTTGTTAAGCCTTTGCGAGAAGTAGTTGTATTGGTACCAATTACACCATCTATACTATAAACTAATAATTTATCGGCAATTTTATCTAATTCAGATTTAGTTACGTCTGGAGCGATTTTTATAACGATTGGTACATATTTATCATATTTATCAGTTAATTGTTGTTGTGCTTGTTTTAATGCACTTAACAATTGTTCTAACTTTTCTTCATGTTGTAACTGACGTAATTCTGGAGTATTAGGAGAAGAAATATTGATTGCAACATAATCTGCATAAGGGTAAACTTTGTTCAAACAAAATAAATAATCATCTATGGCATTTTCTAATGGGGTATCGGAATTTTTACCAATATTTATCCCTAAAATGCCTGAGAAATGAGTTTTTTGGATATTTGCTACTAAATTATCAACCCCTTTATTATTAAATCCCATACGATTTATAATGGCCTGATTTTTTGGCAAACGGAATAAACGTGGGTAAGAGTTTCCAGCTTGAGGACGTGGTGTGACTGTACCGACCTCGATGAAGCCAAATCCTAATGTTGCTAGGCTTTCGATATATTCCCCATTCTTATCCATGCCAGCAGCTAATCCAACTGGATTTGGGAACTCTAAGCCCATTATAGTACATGGAGCGTATGGAATTTTTCGGAAAAATAATTTAGTTAGCCTAAGCCGATAGAGGATATTAAGATTCTGTAAAGTAACCTTATGGGCTATTTCTGGCGGTAAAATAAATAATATAGGACGAAGTAGAGAATAAAACATGGTATATTAATTGTAAGATAATCTTAGCAAGTTAAATATGTGTGGGAACAGGTGGGATATGCCGAGGAAAGGACTTGAACCTTCACGAAGTTACCTTCACTAGCACCTGAAGCTAGCGCGTCTACCAATTTCGCCACCTCGGCAACGATATAATATTCTATACAAAGAGAACTAAATAGTCAATGAAGCAACGAAAAAAAAATTCGATTGATCCTCATGCTGAACGGGAAGCAAAAAATTATGCTAATCCAGTTCCTAGCCGTGAGTTTATTATTCAGCATCTGACTGATGTTGGTAAACCAATGACGTTACGCCAAATTACAGCGTTATTTGAATTGAAAGATGAAGGTGAAATAGAAGGTTTACGCCGCCGTTTAAAAGCAATGGAACGTGATGGCCAGTTAATTCGTAATCGTCGCAAAGGTTATGGCTTAACTAAAAAAATGGATTTGGTGCGTGGCAGAATAATCGCTCATCCAGATGGATATGGTTTTTTGGTTTCTGATGAAGGTGGTAATGATTTATTTTTATCAGAACGAGAAATGCGAACTTTAATGCACGGTGATCGAGCTTTAGTTAATATTATTGGAGTTGATCATAAGGGTCGGCGAGAAGGAGCATTAGTTGAAGTTTTGGAACGCAATACCCAAGAAGTTATAGGACGTTTTTTTCATAAACGTGGGCAAAATGTAGCGTTTGTAGAACCTAATAATCGGCGTATAAGTCAAAATGTTCTAATTGAGAAACTTAAACAACGTGGCCACGCTAAACATGGTCAGATTGTAGTAGTACGCTTATTATCACCCCCAACTAAATATAATCCTCCATTTGGAGAAGTTATTGAAGTTATTGGTAACCATTTAGCTCCAGGGATGGAAATTGATATAGCGATTCGTTCGCATGAATTACCCCATAAATGGTCAAAAGAAGTTCTAGCCGAAACCAAACAGTTTAGCCGTAAAATACCCCAGAAATTGCGACAAGATCGGGAAGATATGCGTAATATTCCCTTTGTAACGATTGATGGTGAGGATGCTAAAGATTTTGATGATGCAGTATATTGTGAACCAAGGGGCAAAGGTTGGTTATTGCGAGTGGCAATTGCGGATGTTTCAGCCTATGTCAAAGTTGGTAGTGCGATAGATGCAGAAGCCAAAAATCGTGGCAATTCGGTCTACTTTCCCAATCGAGTTGTGCCTATGTTACCGGAAATATTATCCAATGAACTTTGTTCGTTAAAACCGCAAGTTGACCGTTTATGTTTGGTCTGTGAATTAGCAATTGATTTTTACGGTAGAATTAGACGAACTCAATTTTTTAAAGCAGTTATCAGTTCAGCAGCCCGTTTAACTTATGACCAAGTAGCAGATGTATTAGCAGGTAATACTAAGAAATTTGCTCAGCCTAAATTATTATCTCATATTGCTAATTTATATAATTTATATCAACTGTTATTAAAACGGCGTAAAAAACGTGGAGCGATTGACTTTGATACCATTGAAACTAAAATTATCTTTGATAACCAGCAAAAGATAAGTGAAGTCGCACAGGTGATTCGCAATGATGCTCATCGCTTAATTGAAGAAATGATGTTAGCCGCTAATGTAGCAACATCAGAATGGCTAATTAAACAAGAAATGCCATTATTATACCGTATTCACGAAGGCCCTAACGAAGAGAAATTGACCGCATTACGTAGCTTTTTAAAACAGAAAAGCTTGCAATTATGGGGTAAAGATAAGCCGCAAGCTCATCATTATGCTAAACTATTAGAAAGAGTCAAAGGTCGTCCTGACTTTAGTATGATTCAAATAATATTGTTGCGTAGCCTACGTTTAGCAATCTACAGTTCTAAAAATCAAGGTCATTTTGGGTTAGCATATCCAACCTATGCTCATTTTACTTCACCGATACGTCGTTACCCAGATTTATTAGTACATCGTGCTATTCACCATTGTTTACAAGGTAAAACTGCTAAAGATTTTGCTTATAGTAATGATGAAATGGCAATTCTAGGTGAACATTGTTCCATGACTGATCGGCGAGCTGAAGAAGCGACTCGTGACGCAATAATGATGCTGAAATGTGAGTATATGCAAGATAAAGTTGGTTATGAATTTGATGGTTCCGTTACTGGAGTAACAGCTTTTGGTTTATTTGTCGAATTAGACGAAATTTGTGTGGATGGTTTAGTTCACGTTACATCTTTGCAAGAAGATTATTATCATTTCGATCCAGCAGCCCATCAGTTAACTGGTGAAACTAAGGGAATAGTCTATCAACTTTCAGACCGATTGCGAGTTAAAGTAGTGCGAGTTGATTTGCAAGAAAAGAAAATTGATTTTGTATTAGCTGGTTAGAAATTCGTTTTAAATGTGATACTATATTTTAATAGCATAATCTCGTTTAGACTGCATTTCCAAGCTTAGGGAAATTCTGGATATTGAAATAATTGATAATTGCTAACAGGAGAATTTAATTGGATCAGCCTAAAACTTTTTTAGATAAATTAAAGAATTTACCAGATGTAGTCGTAATTACTACTCTGGCATTGATAGTTGGGATTGGTGGTGGATTTGGAGCAATTTTTACCGAATGGTTAGTTCATTTTGTTCAGCATATCTTTTTTGACGAAAAATTGTGGGGATTGCTTGATTGGTTGGGTGAATATTACTTAATTGTGATCCCAGCCATAGGAGCCCTCATTTTTGCTCCAATCATACTTAATTCGGCTCGTGAAGCCCAAGGTCATGGTGTATCAGAAGTATTGGAAGCAGTAACAGTGCAAGGTGGAGTAATCCGCCCACGAGTTGCAGCAATTAAATCAATAACTTCATCATTATGTATTGGTACTGGTGGTTCAGTTGGTTTAGAAGGGCCAATTGCTCAAATTGGTTCATCTATCGGTTCGACTGTTGGGCAAATTTTTGGTTTAAATGCAGAAAGGTTACGTTTACTATTAGCTTGTGGTGCTGGGGCTGGTATTTCGGCAACTTTCCATGCCCCAATTACTGGTACTGTATTTGCCTTAGAAATTATTTTAGGTCATCTTGAAGCACGCTATTTTAGTGCAGTGGTGATTTCAGCGGTTGTTGCAGATACTATTGCTCAGTTTTATCGTGAACCTTTAGCATTTGTAGTACGGTATACCCTTGAAAGCCCAATTGAACTGTTGCTATATGCTTTGTTAGGAGTAGTGATCGCTTATTTTGCGGTTGGTTTTACCAAAGTATTAAGCGGTATGGAAACACTTTGGACCAAAATGCCTATTTCCGAATATCTTAAACCCGTGTTAGGCGGTCTAATTTTAGGGGTAGTTGGTTTTTTCTCCTTCCAAGTAGATGGAATGCCACGTTTATTTGGAATGGGTTATAACAGTATTCATGATGCACTTAATAATACCTTTACATTAAAAGTTATATTTTTATTGTTTGTCCTAAAAATTTTTACTACTAGTCTAACTTTGGGTTCTGGTGGTACTGGTGGTACATTTACCCCAACTTTATTTATGGGAGCCATGTTAGGAGGCACGTTTGGACATATTGCTAATATCATATTTCCAACTATGACTGCTCCACCGGGTGCTTATGCTCTTGCTGGGCTGGCGGCTTTCTTTGCTGCTGCTGCTCATGCTCCGATGACTTCTATTTTGGTGGCATTTGAATTGACTGGTAATTATCAACTAATTTTACCAATCATGTTAACCACCGTTATAGCAACTTTAGTATCCCAACATATAAGCCCAACTTCAATGTACAACAGTAAGTTAGTAGGACGTGGCATTCAGCCTAGGAGAGCAGTTCCAGGCCAACGAGTTGACTTAATGTCTAGCGTTACTGTAGAGGAAGTCATGTCAAATAAAGTTGATACAATCTCAGCAACTGCATCGTTAGAGGAATTAATAGAAAAGTTTGCTGAAACTCACCGACATGGTTTTCCAGTATTAGATGAATCTGGAGAATTAGCTGGTATTGTAAGTATTAAGGATTTAGATAATGCAATGACTAGAGGTAAAATTGCTGGGCGGATAGTGGCGGATATTGCCACCACTGATGTATTGGTTACTTATCCATTTGAAACTATGGGTGTGGCTTTGCAACGTTTAGGAATGCGTGAAATTAGCCGTTTGCCAGTGGTGGTGGAAATGGGGTCCCGGAAATTAATTGGTATAGTATTACGGACTGATATTGTTAATGCCTACAATAAAGCTCTTGAAAAACATAGTAATGATAATCCTTAATATGATAATGCTAACTTCTAATGAACGGTGCATTTATCTTAAATAGTACTGTAATCTGACTATCCAGAGTCCAGTACTAATTTTACAGATAGTCCTAAAGTAGTGGTATATAGTTTAAAATTCCAATACCACTAGGACTATCGTAGTATATTACCAACTAGGCAATTGTATAACCATAATACCTATCTTTTTATCCCCTTCAAAAATAGCAGTTCCTATAAATTGAGCATTATCTTCATAAGAAGGAAAATAAGGAGTATTTTTACTAGTTTTGATCTCGCCTACAGCCGCATCTTTCATGTCTGTAAACGTAGTTCCTAAACCACTGCTGGCATAAGGCTCGTCAATAAGACTAGTAGCAAAATCAATTTCCTTAAAAACCGAATATACAACTCGGCCAGACAAATCAATCAAAAAAAGGTCATGAAATCCGTTTTCATCATTGGTAAATTTCTCAAGTAACCCATGATATTTAACATGTGATTTAGTCCATTTTGATTTGTCTTTAGCATCGACAAAATTATTTTTTTCCCCAATTTTAGCAGTATTGTTAGAAATATAATAATACTGGAGAGCAATAGTATCATCATCAACTGATTTTTCAGCTGTCAAGTCAGGCATTTTACCAACTGTAATCTTATATTCCTTAGCAAAATCACCATCATAGAAGGCAAATACCGATTTTTTTAGTTCATCCACAGATTTCAAATTGTTGTCTGAACGAAATTGACCAAAATTTTCAGAAAATTCTTTCATAGCAACAATAACTTCTGTTTTTTGGCTAAATACCTTGATGATATCATCATAGTTTTTATTTGCCAAAACAGATTGAGATAATGAACTTATTATTCCAATCAACAGACCTAAAATAAATTTTTTCATAAATTATCCATTAATTATCCATTAATGATTCAAATTCATAGCTATTTTTTAGCAACGGTTTTGATCATCTTTTCCAAGTTTTTAACTACTAAGTGCATTTGTGCAAATACTTCATTGGTTTTAACATCGTTTGGAATTGGTTGATCGCCACGTGGTAAATCAATTTTAAGATTAACTTTGATCCTGACCATTTCAGCTATCAACATATTAGTAAGATCATAAATATCTGATGATCTTATTCTTACCAAAATTACTTCTGGTACAGAAGCAGCAGGCATTCCAGGCAGTCTTTTTTCTAACTCGCTTACTTTATACAAAGCAAAGAGAGCTTGTTGGCCGATATTTTTAAGTCTTTTACGGCCCTTAATTTCTGGCGGCTCTAAATCAAGTGATACATCAAGTTTTGTGGCAATAAGACGCATTTCAGCATGTATATATTGAATATTGCGATAAACATCTTCTGGATTAATTGGAGGAATTAAACCATCTAACATATAAGATGCCAACCACAAGTTTTCATAAACATCGGAAGGCATTTTAGCCCCCACAAATTTAGCCTCTTCAATCTTATCAGAAATTACTAACTGTTCTTTCATATTGCGTAATTGCGATAAAATCGTAGAAACTAATTCAAATACATCAGATGGTTCAATATCCCGTAAAGGAATCTCCCCAACATCTGCTGGAGTCATACCCAATTTACGTTGAGCTTTAGAAATTTTTTCCAACAATTCCAAACCTTTGCCATAGACATG
Source organism: Thioploca sp. (assembly GCA_030627125.1). Taxonomy (GTDB): domain Bacteria; phylum Pseudomonadota; class Gammaproteobacteria; order Beggiatoales; family Beggiatoaceae; genus DRQV01. The sequence goes on along the minus strand of DAOUSR010000119.1, from coordinate 3,179 downwards.
GATGGGTGATTTACCACGTTGAGCTTCTGGTTCGTTTGGTTCGTCATCCACTCCGATAGCTTCTCGTAAAACCTCAATTTCTGAGATAATATTCTCTGTAGCTTGATAAACATGACTAGAAGTTATTTTTCCATCGTCAGCCATAATTGCCATTGGCAACAAAAATATTAATATAATATAAATAAATTTTACAATTTTCATTGTTTATCCTAGATAAAGTATTGACATTATTTAACAATATATAGCAATCCTTAATTATGAATGCTTAATGAACTTCAAGATAAATATAAAGTTCTTGTATTGATATAATTCATCCAATTGAGAAATGCTATATATTATATACTCTTAAATATAAGAAACCCAAGTTCTATCTTTAGTTAACTTGGGCTTATAAAACTTAAATAAAGCTCTATACAAAAACTTTAATTATCATTAGTCAACTTTTCCAATATGAATTAACTGCCTAAATCCTTTCACAGTGGTTAGTTCTACTAACTTTCCTGGTTTTAATATCTTAATAATCGGTTGGCTAAGGTTAACTTTCACTTTAGTTACCTTCAATTCAGGTCTAGCTAACCATTTGAAACCATCCAAATTATAGAAGACACGTCCATCAGCATGATAGCTAAATTTTAAGTTTGAGTCACCTGCAACTATTGGCCCAGCAATATCTACACTAGAACGATCTTGAACTGCTGGACGCATAGTTTGCATTGTACCATCTTTATAAACTATTTTAGCAATTTGATCAACCCCAGTACCTTCAATATTGATACCAATATTTAAACCTGATTCAGCAGTTTTTACTTCAGGATCAAATACACCTACTAATTTATCAGCAGTTTCATCTTCACTGTCAAGATCAATATTAGCTTCACCAGTGTCGCTAATTTCAATCGCCCCATCTGGGATTATTGCAGCTAAAAGCTCAGGGTCTTTAAACATTGGAATGAAAGTAACTTGTTGGCCTTCTTCTGTAGTAAGTGAATAATTACCTTCATCATCTACATCCAAGTTTGGTTCAATTCCTACATCAAGCTGTTCAATAGCGGCTGCTCTGAAAGCTAATTCAATATTGGTTCCTGAAGCTTTTACTTTCACAATACCAGTTTCAGACTGCTCGAAGGCAAAATTTGGTAAGTTTATCTTAGGTAAAGCTAAAACTTTAGTTAAATCAGTAAGTATTGTTTGTTCAGCAAATGCACCACCCAAATTTAAGCTAACCTTCAAATTAGGTAATTCTGGCATTATAAATGCTGATAACACCACTTTTTTAGCTTTAGGTAATTTCAGCTTACCCTTCTTAAGTTTTAGCTTTTTGGTTTTAACATCAATTTGAATATCCTGATGTAAAAATTTTTCAATTTCTACTGGTTGCACTAAATCAACGTTGAGGTTGGAAAATATCTTGAGTGAATCAGCAAAAGAAAGTGTCGCAGATGATTCTATATTATTTAAGATATCTAGTCCCATTGCATAAATAACTTCGGAGTCTAAACCACCAACATTAGCTACTGTTAAACCAGTTAATGCATCTGGTGATACTACATTAAAATGCTCAATGGTCATGCCACTTAAAGCATCACTATCAAGATTAGCAAAATGTTGTTTAGTAAAACCAGCACAAGATTCCACAGAAAGGTTGGCAACTTGTCTTCTATTTAACTTTTTCACAGCTACTGTTGGCAAGTTAGTAACCTGTTCAACGGTAAAATGGCTAAACACTTGTGGTTCAAATTGGACAATTTGTTCCGCATTTAAATTAATGATAACATCCGAAGTCAATTGCGAAACTGCATCCGAAGTCATGTCAATATAACCAGTTCTACTATCGAACGTCCAACCTAATGGAACTACTTGATGAATTTTAGCAACATTGCCTCGGTTAATTAAGTTGAAAGAAATATTAATTCGATTAGCAAGTGGTTGAACTTCAGCAAAATTTATCAAATCATCAGATATTACTTCAGAATAATCAAACATTGAAGAGATAACAGCATCATAATCATTAGTGTTTTCAAACTCAATTGCCGACATAAATCTAGGATTTAAATTCTGTAAGAAAATGTCGGTTTTTAAAGCTTGTTTAGGAGGTTTAATCTTAATTGAGGTATCACTATCTTTAACTTTAATATCAATTTCCCAACCTTTTGGCAACATCCTGTTATAAAATTTTTCAAGTTCCTTGGCATATTCTTTATCGTACTTTTCCTTATATCTTGATTCCAGTTTTTCAACATCAAAATTCACAATCAGTTTAGTCAAGAAATCATCAGATAATTCTTTGTCAGAATTAGTGAGCTTGGTTAAATAAGAATCATCAATTTCAACCAAAATTTCAGTTGGAATTACTTCAACTTGCTCAACCATAAAGAAGTCCATAACAGACTCATCAAGTAAAGCAAAACTATCTATTGTCATTGATTCAAGCAGATCAATTGACAAATTTTGCACCATATTCTCTTCAAGTTCAAATTTTAATACTTCTCCTTCGGCCACATTCCAACCGGTAGGCATGAACTTATTTAAATCAGCATCAATAATTTCAACATGATTTAGTACTACCCAAGCTAGTACATTATCATCACTTACCATCCAATCCCATGCTGCTGATTCTTCAACTGTAGTCAGTATATTTGTAACTGTATTTATTTCAAATCCCATCAACAGATTGAAACCAGCAATATTTAACACATCTTGGCTCAATACCATAAAATCAGTAGCAGTTAATGATAAAGCTAATTGAGCTAACTGTTCAGAAGTCAAACTTTCCCAAATGGATATATCTAATGCTAATATTTGTTTTGAAGTTAGACCAGCAAGAGCATCAAGAGAAATCAGAGCAAAATCTTCGGCTGTCAAACCAGCAATAATATCAATAGATAATTCAGCAATAGATTCAAGATCTAACTCTGAAAAGTCAATTATTAGGTTTACATCATCGTCTAATGTATCTGGAGTTCCAAGTTCATCAGTTATTGGATTGCCGAACTCATCAAAATCATAAATTATATTGATGTCAATTTCTATTCCATAATCATCCATCGTAGACTTGGAATCATCATCCTTGCTAGACTTAGAATCATCATCCTTGCTAGATTTAGAATCATCATCCTTGCTAGACTTGGAATCATCATCCTTGCTAGACTTGGAATCATCATCCTTGCTAGACTTGGAAT
>DAOUSR010000163.1 GCA_030627125.1 Thioploca sp. | reverse complement strand
TTATTAGTCGAGTGACTGGTGGTAATTTTTCCAATATTGATGGCACTATTCGCAGCACAATTCCTAATGCTGATATGTACTTAATCAATCCAGCTGGTATTGTATTTGGCAAGAATGCCGTTTTAGATGTACAAGGTTCTTTTCATGCTAGTACCGCAAATACACTTAGGTTTCAAGATGGCGGTAAATTTAATTCTACCAATCCACAGTCCAGTATTTTAACAGTCGCTCCAGTAACTGATTTCGGATTTTTGACTAATTCTGCATCTTTAAATATTGAAGGAGCTAGACTTAACGTACCTGAAACTAAAACTTTATCTCTTATTGGCCAAAATATTCAAATTAATAGTTCGGTTCTAAAAGCTGAGTCAGGTCGTATTAATATTGCTAGTGTAGCCCAAGGCAATGTGACATTAGATGATTTAACCTTATCTGGAACTGCTGGTGCTTTAAGTATCCAAAGTTCTAGTATAACAGTAAAAAATGGTGGAGATATTTTTATTCGAGCTGGAAAATTTTTGTTAGATAATACTGCAATCCAAACTAATACTTTTGGGAAAATTGCTGCGGGAAAAATTGATGTACAAGTGGATAATTTAATTGCAACTAAAGGTAGCCGTTTTATCAGTAATACTGTAGGTGCTGGACAAGGTGGTACAATAAATATTAAAGTTAAAAATGAGGCCGAGTTCTCTGGGGAAAAAGTTGCTAAAAATAGTTCTGGTAAGGTGATTATTAATCAAAGTGGGATTAGTATTTCTGCTACTAATGTGGGTAATGGCGGTGCAACAAATTTGGAAACTGGCTCTTTAATCATTAAAGATGGTGCTATTATTACTGCAACTACTTATGGACAAGGACAAGGTGGAAATATTAATATTAGTGCCACAGAAGCAATTATACTTTCTGGTACTGGAGTTAGAAAAAATGGTAGTTCTATCGTTGCTAATACCAGAGGCAAGACAAGTCAAGCCGGTCAAGGTGGAAATATTACCATAACAACCAAACGATTAGAGCTTAATGACGGGGCTTTGATAGGTACAAATTCTTTTGGAAGCAGCCAAGGAGGAACGACGAGTATAAAAACCAAAAATAATATTATTATAGCTGGTGAAGATAAGCGTGGAGTTACTAGTCGTATTTCTACAGTGGCAGCAAATTCAGGCGATGGAGGAACTTTATCTCTAGCAGCTAATGAACTACATCTTGTAGATGGGGCTGTCATTATGGCAGCGACTGCTGGAACTGGTAATGGTGGCAATATTGAGTTAAAAATAGTCAATTTAGTTAAATTAGAAGGAATAGCTAAAAATGGCCGAGCTAGTTTTATAACGGCTGGTACTCAAGGTAAAATTAATAATGCTGGTGATGGCAGTACAATTTATGTAACAGCTAAGCAATTACAACTTACTGATGGTAGTCAAATAATAGCAACTAGCTCTAGTTCAGGTAAAGGTGGTCAAATAAAGCTTAATATATCTGACAAAGTACTTCTTATTGGTAAAAATCCGCTATCTAATCAATTTAAAACTGCTATTTTAGCATCTACAACCAGTACTGAAACTAACGCTGGTGATGCTGGGAATATAGAGATGAAAGTTGGTAGTTTACATCTGGACGATGAAGCTGAAATTAATGCCGAAACTTGGGGACCTGGACTTGGTGGAAATATTAAAATCCAAGCTAATAGTTTAGAACTAACTAATAACGGAACTATTACCGCTCTTAGTAAAACTACTGGTAATGCAGGCCAAATAGAATTGGATTTAACCGACCGGTTAGTAATAAAAAATAGTACTATTGAAACTAGAGCTGAAAATGCTGATGGTGGTGATTTGACACTTAAAACTCCAAGTTATATTTATATTGTCAATAGCCAAATTACTACCAGTGTTAGTGAAGAATTTGGTGGTGGTGGTAATATTAACGCTAGTCCAAAATTTATTATATTAGATGGTGCAACAATTTTTGCTAAAGCTAAACAAGGTGAAGGTGGCAATATTAATGTTACTACTACTGGTATTTATAACTTTACCGGAGAACCTATAGCAGAGATTATTAATGCTTCCTCAGAATTTGGTACCGATGGTATAATAACCATTAAAACTCCTGATAATAACTCAGATGAAGGTTTGTTTACATTACCAGCTACATTATTTGATGCTAGTAAATTTATTAATACGCCTTGTGGCCAGAAAGTTGCTGCTAACATTAGTAGTTTTATACTTATTCCTAGTGAAGGAACTGCTAATGAGATAGGTGATGTATTACCCAGCGGAATATTATTAGCAAAATTACAAAAGCCTGCTTCCACAACCAAAAATAGGCAAAATTTCCCGGTTCTGGCATTGGTAAATAAATGTTCAGTTACAGAAATGCAAGATTTGTGATAACATAAATATTGTCAGACCATTTTGAATGTATATTCTAAATTTTGATTTACCAAGATAGATTTGATTATAAAATCAAACAATATTTATATTATATTTCAATCACATTAGATATGGATTAATTATATGAGATACTTAAAATTCAGTTTTATATTCCTGTCAGTCATCTGTTTGAGTTTAGCTGCTAACGCCGTTGTTAGTAAACAGGATATGGCAAACACTATTAATAAAGCTGGTAAACAACGAATGTTAATCCAAAAAATGACAAAAGAATTATTGCTAGTAGCAAAAGGTATCGATGTAGAGACTAGTAAAACTAACTTGGCAAATACTGTAATCGAATTTGAAAAAGTTTTGACTGAATTATCGGCAAATACAATTAACGAATCTATTGCAGCCCAATTGAAAAAAGTTCAAAAAAAATGGGATAAATACCAGCCTATTTTAGCTTCGGTTGATATATCTGAACCAACTTTGCACAAGGTTGATAAACTCAGCAGTTCTTTATATAAAGCTATGAATAAAGCAGTACAATTATATGCAAATTCAGTGGCTGATTAGATTTCCGCTAGTTAAATAATTTCCAATTTAAAACCAGACCTGATATTTTCAATATGTCAGGTTTCGGCTCTGTTGAATTCTCATTTCTAACCTTATATCAATTACTAAATTATAATCATTGCTTATGCCAAATATTTACAATATTGTTAAATTTAATCAATCTTTTACATAATCCTGTACCGTGGATTTTTAATTTAGAGCATAGAGAAGTATGTTTGAACGTCTGAAAGAAGATATTAATTGTGTTTTTGAGCGTGATCCAGCAGCCAACACCTTATTTGAAATAATATTTTGTTATCCTGGAGTGCATGCGTTATTATTTCATCGGGTTAATCATGTATTGTGGTGTTGGGGATTTAAATTGTTAGCACGTTTATTATCAAATATACCGCGTTTATTTACTGGGGTCGAGATTCATCCAGGGGCTACTATTGGTAGGCGATTTTTTATAGATCATGGTATGGGAGTAGTAATTGGAGAAACTGCTAATATCGGTGATGATTGTACTTTATATCATGGAGTGACATTGGGAGGTACATCTTGGCTGAAAGGTAAACGTCACCCAACTTTAGGCAATGATGTGATTATTGGAGCTGGGGCGAAGATTTTGGGGCCAATTGTAATTGGTAATGGAGTGCGAGTTGGTTCTAATGCTGTAGTAGTAAAACCAATTCCCGATGGTGCAACGGTGGTTGGAATTCCAGGACGGATTGTGAATGTTGATACAAACTATAAAAAACATAACAAACATGCATTAGACCAAAAAATTTTTGATGCGTATGGTATGCCTCATGATGATTTAGGTATTGACCCTATGCAACACGCAGTAAATAATATGTTAGATGATATTGATAAAATAGATCAAAAAATGCAATCCATCTGTCAAACCTTGAAAAAAAGGGATTATGATTTGCCACCAGCTTTAGATTCTTGTAAGATTCGTACTCCTAAATAAGCGGGTGATGGGAATCGAACCCACACTATCAGCTTGGGAAGCTGAGGTTCTACCATTGAACTACACCCGCATTCAAAACTGAGTCTAACAAACTTTTAATTTACTGTCAATAGGAAAAATATGCCAGAAATTTTATTAAATGGTGAAGTAAAACAGGTTGCAAACGATTTTACAATTGCAGCATTAATAAAAGATTTAAACATTGAAACTAAACGGTTAGCAGTAGAAGTTAATATGGAAATTGTTTCTAGAAGTCAATTTGAACAGTATGTGCTATCAGCTGGAGATAAAATAGAGATCATTCATGCTGTTGGTGGTGGTTGAATATTTTGTAAATAGAAAATCCATTCTTATCATAACTATAGCAATTCCTAACTAAGAATTGCTATTGTTTTTATAATCCTAAAGTTTCATGTCTTCAAAGAATTTTTTAACCCCACCTAACCATGAACTCTGTTTGGGACTATGTTTATCGCCCATGCTAGCATTAAACTCTTTCAGTAAGTCCTTTTGATTAGTAGTTAGATTGACCGGAGTTTCTATTATTACTCGACAGTGCAAATCGCCAATTGCCCCGCCTCGAACTGGTTTTACTCCTTTGTTGCGAATTCTAAATACTTTGCCAGTTTGTGTTTCTGATGGAATTTTAAGTATAACTCGTCCATTTAAAGTAGGAGCTTCTAACTCTCCGCCCAATGCTGCTGTAACGATACTGATCGGGACTTCACAAAATAAGTGGTTATCTTCTCTAGTGAAAATATTATGAGGACGTACGTTAATTTGAACATATAAATCCCCAGATGGGCCGCCATTAACACCGGCTTCACCTTCACCAGACAATCTAATTCTATCTCCATTATCTACTCCAGCCGGAACTTTAACTGATAGAGTTTTATGTTCTTGCGTCCGCCCACTACCACGACAAGCACGACAAGGTTCGGTAATAACTTTACCAACACCACGACAATTAGGGCAGGTTTGTTGAACTGAAAAAAAGCCTTGAGTTACTCGAATCTGTCCATGTCCATCACAACGTTGACAGGTTTTAGGACTAGTGCCTGGTTTAGCTCCACTGCCACCGCAAGTAGAACAAGTTATATGGGTAGGAATCCGAATTTTAACTTCATTTCCAGTTACTACTTCTTCTAGCGATAAACTCAAGTCGTAGCGTAAATCTCCGCCTCGAAAAGCTCTATTACCGCCACCACCGCCATTGCGAAATCCACCACCAAATACGCTTTCAAAAATATCTCCTATATCACCAAAGCCAGGCCCACCTCCACCCATAGAAGAGTCAACTCCGGCATGGCCAAATTGGTCATAGGCTGCTCGTTTTTGTGGATCACTTAAAATTTCATATGCTTCTTTGATTTCTTTAAAACGTTCTTCTGAATCTTTGTTATCAGGATTACGATCTGGGTGATGCTTCATGGCTGAGCGGCGATAAGCTTTTTTTATCTCATCTTCAGAGGCATTTTTTTGTAAGCCAAGGACTTGGTAATAATCATTTTTCGACATGGTTAATTTTATTTAGTTTATGGTGATAACGTGTAATAGTAAATTTTATTATATCCAAAAAATTTCTATATAATACTTAGAAATAATACTATCTTAGGACTTCGCATTGGCAAAAATTCAATATAAAATATATAGTTATAAGAACTCAGTTTAATTTTCATAATTTTTTCTCGTTCTCAATGTCATTAAGTTAAGAAGTATTATTAATTAAAAAATTATAATGTAGGTTGGGTTAGCTTATTGAGCGTAGCGACGTAACCCAACAAACAATTAAAAAACTGTTAGCTCCCATCAATCCTCTCAACTAGTTGAAAGAAGCCAGAAATTCGTTTCAATGTTTCAAGGTAACTGTACTCAAGAAACCTCAAAAGTGGAGCAACATCAATAGCTGTGCATTCTTCCAATGAGTCAAGATAGAGATCTCTGTAATCTGTCATGATTACGTCATAGTAAAATCCTTGAATTAGCATAGCGTAATCTCCAGCTGCTCTTGCAATGCGTCCATTCCCATCCTCGAAAGGATGAACGCTGGCTATGAGGTAATGAACCTCAGCGGAGATTCGCAGGACATCAAAGAAATTAGAGCGTGTTATTGGCCCAATACTTAATATTTGTTCGTTGATACCTTGAAACTTTTGATATAGAATTTCCACTATCTTCGAATAATGGGGAGGGCGATGCTTCATTTTTTTTATTCGAACCTCATCTTGGCGGAATTTGCCAGATGCCTCTGGCATACTCTCTTTGAAGATAGTACTATGTATTTCAAGTAAAAAAGAAATTGAAAATTCCTCTCCTTTAACCGCCTTCTCCTCAAGCCGCCGAAGCATTTTCTCCTGACCTCTTAGCTCATTCGAAGCATTGGAATAGTGCTTAGAAATAAGTGACTTATCTGATACTCCTGCATTGTGGAGTAGAACCTGAAGAAAAATTCGATCCACTCTCTTGTCTTCTATAGCGTTGGAATGAACAGCCTTTAAACATCGAAGAGCAGTCATAGCCTCCATTCTAGCAATAGGATTACGTTCGCCCATTTCCTTTAAGCGGAAAAAAGTCTCAACCAGTTCTTCTCTTTCCCTTGATGTTAAAACAATGTAGCTCATTTTTTACTCCTTCAGGCATCAATTTAAAAGTATGCAGAAATCAGTTCAGATTATATTCTCGTTCCCAACGTCTTCGTTGGTAATGCCTATCAAGACGCTTTAGCGTCGAATGAATGACTTGATGATTATGGGTTTTGTTGTGGATTTTCGTTTCGCTTCTATCCACCTTACGAGCTGAAGCTATTTCATGAGTTTTTTTAGGATTAAAACTACCTCATGAACTGGATTTTCGCCTAAGTTAGTATAATTTACTTCAAATTCATCTAAAAGGTTCTTTATTTCTGAGCTTGCCTTTTCTTGCAGTCCCCTGTTTTTAGGTCGTATCTCATCTTCAATTGTCTCAGGGCAGTAAAGTTTAGAAGTTATGAAAATGTGATCATATGTTTCTTTATAGTGTACGCAAAAAGCAGACATAGACTGCGTATACGATATTGCCTCAATATTATCCTCAAAGAATATTCTGGTGTACATTAAAATATCAAATAGACTTCTATCACATAGAAGAAGATCACAGTTTCTACTGTTTGTCATTTCACATGATATTTGTCTCCCGAATAAGTCCATTTGCATTTTGGGAGTAATTTCTTTAGCTGCTAAAAAGAGACTTGATCTTGCAACTTCAGGCGCCAAAGCAACTCGAACACCTTCTTTTTTTAACTCCGAATATACAGAAGTAATGATTGTAGATTTACCAGACCCATGTGCTCCTACTATAGCTATCTTCACGTTTATTCCTCAGCCATTCGCCAAGAAGTTGTCATTCTTAAAGAGGAGCCATTAGGCGATATTTTTACTGGCAAAGTACCATGCACATTTTTTCGATTGTTGAATATCAATAAGCTGCCTTTATTCTGTTTAAAATACATTCTTGAACTCGTGTCTTCA
>DAOUSR010000175.1 GCA_030627125.1 Thioploca sp. | reverse complement strand
AGTATTAACTGGTGAAAGTTAATATTTAAAGCCTGCCTTAGTATACACAATACACTTGGGGCGGGCTTTTCCGTTTGAAGAAAAGATAATATCTTAAATCCACTTCCAAGTCAAGCTAGCCAGGTAGGGTCGGTGCAATGAAATGAAACCGACCAAATATAAATACAATCAATAATTTATGTGTTTATTTATATCGTAATGGTCGGTTACTGCTTCACCAACCTTATTTCATTCAGCTATTATGCCTAACCTTAATCTGCCACATCAATCAAGCCAAACGTAAAGTGGTTGAATTAGCAGATGTTTCCATAGCCATCCCAGAAGCCATCAAAACCGGAGGCCAATATTTCGCCGAACTTTGGAATGACACCGAAAATCAACACGAGACGATATTACAAATACTAGCCAATCAACCAGCTTCCAACCAATCAGCAATTAAAAAACTTATCTTCAAAGAAATAATTGATAAAGAAACCTTACAATTTAAAGTACCTATGGTTAGGCATTATTTAGAACATCGAGAGCAGGATTGAATATAGCAATTCTTAATTATGAATGCTTAATTCTTAACGAAATTCTATATAAATATCAGTAGGCTGGGTTAGACGCAGTTTTGTAGGCTGGGTTAGACGCAGTCGTAACCCAGCAAGGTTATAAATAGTATATAAGTTACAATCTATCTTTTAACATTTTACTAACAGTGCATTTTGAGCTATTTCTAGTAAGGCTTTGTCCAACCTATCAATTGTAACATTACCTAAAATATTGAGTAAAGCTGATTTATCATTGTTACCATTTAAATGTGGTAATATTTGCTTTGCAGTATCGCTAATATTAACAAATTCACAACGCAGATTAATAACATGTGGAAATTTAATGTGACGAGCTAAAGGACTGGCCATGGGGCAATCTTTAATTTCGGTAATGAATGCCGAAGGTTCAACATGTAATTCTATTGCTTCCGAACAATAAAGTCGTAATAATTCTTGGGCTAAGTCAGTTCGCAATTTAGCTAAATTTTTCGCTGGCCGTTTGGAATGCTTGAATAATTCTTTAAAAGCTATACGTTGTGGATAAATCTTACTTAAATGTTCAACAGCAATTATTGTTATAGGGTGTTCAATATTGATTAATTCTCCAGCAACCGTTGTAACATTTTGGCCTTCTAACTGCAAATCAGCCGCAACATAACAATCAAGCAATTTTTGCCAATCAAGTGTTCGTTTAACAGTTATATCCTGATGGCATAAAAGGCTACGCCGTAAAGTTCTATGGTAAAAAAAATCCAAATATTGCTCTTGTTTAAAAAAGTCATCTTGAAATAATTTTTCCATTGCTTTCACGACTTGAGACGGAAAATATGACATTAAATAATGCCTAAACTCAATATCAGTTACGTAAGTTAAATTATGTTGTTCAGCGTGTTTTACGAATTGGTGGAAATAAACTGGATTATTATCTTTCTCTAAAAAATCATGAGATAAATAATTATCTTCTACATTTTGCAATTGTTGAAATTTTTCTTTTAACAATACATCAAAAGCACTAGTGCCAGATTGGCGTAAATTAGTGATAAATTGTAAAATTTCTTTGGCTTGAACAGTTTTAGCTTGCGGAGACAGTAGTGGCAATTGTTGTATATGGTACATCATCATATCTCGTACCACATGTTCTGTGTGCCAACCTGGATAAATATTATAACTTACGTAAGCAATACCATTAGTTGTTAGGTATTTTTTCAGCAAGTTTAATACAGTATCCTGCATTGTTAATGGTACCCATGAGTAAATTCCATGAGCAATAATATAATCAAATTTCCCTAAAGATTCATCAATAGCATTAAAGTCCAACTGTTGTAGTTTAACATTGGTAAGTTGGATAGCATCTATTACTTTTTGCCCACTAGCAATTTGAGTAGCCGAAAAATCTATACCTATACAATTAGCTTGTGGCAAACTTTGAGCGATTGCAATCAAATTAGTTCCATCACCACAGCCTAGTTCTAATATTCGGCAATCAGTAATTGGTGGTGTTTTGATACCAAATAATGTAGCAAAAGTTGCTAATTTGTTAGGATGAGTATCGGTATAAACTAAGGAAGGATAAGGAATTTCATCGTAAGTATTCATTATTTAAAACAGAGCTAAATTTTTTTGGTTAAGAATGATAAATTTTATTTAGGTTGTATCGACGCTTTATCACAGTTAAACGATAGGAGAAACAAATTTATTATAATTTAACGTCTATACAGCTTAGATTTTGGTAGTCCTAAACAAAGTAGTGTTAAACCTACTAGGTTTTTTTAAATAATCACTACATTAGTTAGGACTACCAAATTCAGAACTATTTGGAATACTTAAAAAGTAAACTTAACTCCGAAAGATAATTTGGTATCTCTCCTATGTATATTACCAGTGGTTGCATCTTGTTCAACCCTACGATTATCAAGGTAGCTTTGAATAGCCTCAATAAACGGGTTATAATCATAATTGATCATATAAGAAGTTACGAAAGAAAAATTCTTGCTCAACTTGAAGTTTAAAGCCGCTCTAGCTGTCCAAAGGTAATAGTCAGTGTTTTCTAAGAGCATCATATAATCTAAAGTTTGATCTAAACTAATCGTAGGAGTAATTTTCCAATGTAACATTTCGCTTAAACGTATAGCGTTGGAATCATAGTCATCTACATCTGGAAAGTTGTTATACTTTCTGATATTCTGGAATTTGCTATTCATAAATGAGGTTTCAGTTTCAGCATAAAATCCTCCTAGCATCAAATCTAAGTTAGGAGTGTCGAACATCATAAATCTAACCCCACCATAATAAATAAAACGATCTTGCAGATACTTGGTGCTGCTTCTTTTCCAAAACCTTCCAACAACAGCATCCAATTTATTTGTTATAGCTAACCGAAATGCTTGACGAAAATTTTCATCTTTCATCACCATACCCATTCCCGTAAGTTGCATCATTGTCTCACGATTGTTAATAGCATAATCTGTGATACTGGTAACTAGGTATTTCCGCAAGGTTAGTTCAATTCCTGCACGATGAGCTTCAGCCTCTACGTTACCACTAGATTCTGAGTATGAATAATTACCCTCAAAATGATATAGCAGTGGATTATTCGGTAGAGGATTATATTTTTTAGCACTTTTGGCCCACCAACGGCCTAATTCTTGGCCATCAGAAATTGAATTGGAATTAGCGAATAAAGATAATTTTTTGGCTGATACGTTATCAGCAGCATTAACTGACATTGACAAAATAGTTAACAAGCTTGAAAGAATAATAGAGACTACAAGTTTCATTTTATATTTCCATTTAATCGGATAGTTAAATTTACTACACCTGAACGGTATATTTTTGGCTATTTTAGAATATAATTACCGTGCAATTTTTTAGCAAAAATCATTCAATTTCTGTCGGTCAATTTTTCCATTAGGCAATAACGGTAAAGAATCAACAATGATAATATCATCTGGAACCGCACGAGTTGGTAATATATCAAAACAGGCGGTGCGAATATCGGTCGCAACCATATTTGAATCTGTTGTAAGGATACAGTAAGCAATAAGCTAATGCAGTGATTCAGCTTTATAATTTGTGAATAATGCTAATATATTACAAAGGTAATTAATATTTATAGTATCACAAAAAAAAATAACATTACAAGTGATATATTTTCTAATATATAGATTTAATAAATTCGTCATTTTTGTTTAGAACTAACTGATACCTTATTATCTGTTGGGATGCAGTTATATTTTTTAAAGAATGACTATGAGAAGTTGAGAAATTGCTAGATTTTTCTGAATTAGAACTTACTATATCCTAGGATTTTCAGAATTATTTAGTAAATTTTGCTCAAAAAAAATCATAAATTTAAATAAATGGAAACTAAAATATGAAAAAATATGGTTTGATTATAGCTATTTTGATGGAAACTGCTATTGCCGCACCAGAAATTCCAGCGATATTTGCTAATGTTATAAAATATCAAGATGAAACTATGGTTATGGTTGATAAGGATAAATCTTACCCTTTGCAGAAGGAAAACCCGCCTTATACTTTAGAAGCAATGACAGGTAAAATTATCGGAACTGACACTGGATTGGCTTTTGATTTTGGAGAATTTACCGGAACTTTATATTATGGCTTGATTAATTTTAACGATGGCAAGAATCCCATGCCAGTTTTTTTCAATAAATCAGTTGCCATTCAACAAGGTAAAGCCAATATTAAGATTAAAGGTGTATTATCTGGCAAGTATGACATGGTTGGTTGGGAGAAAAATGGTAAGGGGACTTTAGGTTATCGCTTAGTAAATCAGCAAGGTAGAATAATTTACGATGGCAGAATATCTTTTCAAGGCTGGGGGCAGGGGCCATTTGTCGTAAATGTTTCCTTTATAGAAGAACCCACAGTAAATAATGTCACTAACGATAGTGCCGTCATTGCGTTTACTACTAATTTTCCTTCAACAGCTGTGGTTAAATTAGGTGATAAAGTTGTTAATTCTGCAATTAGTAAACATCATGAAGTACAACTTACTAACTTAGCTTCAGATACTATACATTACTATACAGTTACTGTTTTTGCTTCCGATAAACTGTTTAATTCTCAATCTTATAGTTTCAGTACTGCTCCTAAACCTGGAACTCGCAAACCATTCGTATTTGGCTATGCAAGTGATTCCAGAGCTGGACAAGGTGGTGGAGAACGAGATATTTATGGCACTAATGCCTATGTCATGAAAAAAATAATGGCAGTTGCTCAAGCTAAAGGAGCAGTATTTTTTCAGTTTACTGGTGATATGATTGATGGACGTTTGAACAATATATCTGGAACCAAACTTCAATACCAAAATTGGAAACGAGCTATTGAGCCTTTTAACCATTACCTGCCAGTTTATACAACTATGGGCAACCATGAGGGATTATTTCATAATTTTGGTGATGGTAAAATTGAAATAAATGTAGATCGATTTCCTTTTGTGACTGAATCGGCAGAAGCAGTATTTGCTAGTCAATTCGTTTTACCGCAAAATGGCCCAATAAGTGAAGATGAAGCTGAATATGATCCAAACCCTCAAACTCCTGGTGATTTTCCTACTTATAAAGAGAACGTCTATTACTATGTATATGACAATGTAGCAATGGTGGTTTTAAACACTGACTATCTATTTTCTCCCTCTTTTAAATATTGGTTTGTCAATAAAGGTAAAAAAGATTCTTTACTTTATGGTGGTGGCTTACATGGTTATTTAATGGATAAGCAATTGGAATGGCTAGAGAAAGTTTTAGCTAAATTAGAAGCTGATCCTAATATTGATTTTGTTTTTGCTACTCAACATACTCCGATATTTCCCAATGGTGGGCATAAAGTGGATGACATGTGGTATGACGGAGACAATACTCCACGCCCACATATTGCCGGTAAACCATTGCGACGTGGTGTTATCGAACAACGTGATCGTTACTTAGATATATTGTTGAAACATAAAAAAGTGGTTGCAGTTTTAACGGGAGATGAACATAATTATGCTCGCATGGAACTTACTCCAGAAACTAATATTTACTTACCTAATTGGGATAAACCTAAAGTAGAAATAACCCGTTCTCTTTGGCAAGTAAACAACGGAGCAGCTGGAGCTCCATATTATGGTCAGGAAGTTTTACCTTGGTCACAACAAGTGAAACTATTTTCCACTCAAAATGCCGTAGTATTTTTTCATGTAGATGGTCAGGACCTGCGTATTGAGGTAATTAACCCAGAAACTTTAGAGCGAATTGAGTAATGAATATTATTTTTAAAACTCCGTGGTTGGTGTTGGCTATTATTGTAGGATGTGCTACCTCAGTGGAAAAACCTACTATTCCTACAGAAACATCAATAAACGTAGAACTCAATGATATTACTAAAAAGCTGAAAGTTTTGGATAAAAACGATCCTCGAGCTGGAGTATTTTTTAAATCTGATTCGTTTGGGAATATATCTATACGTCCTTAACCACAGGATTTCCAGAATAACTTTTTCTTTTTAATTCTGATAATTGTTAAATCCTGCAAATTTTGACAAAGATAAATTCATATTATCAAATTGTTTGAATTAGGATTTTCAGGATTTAAGGATGGACAGGATTTTAAACTAGATGATTTTGATTTAATCATGTTTTATCCTTTAATCCATTAAATCTTGTTCAAAAATTGCTGAAGAATTATCAAAACAACCAACATTATACAGTGTAGTAATCTGTCCAATTTTAGTCCTTAATATTCCATTCACTAAAGTCTTCCAGTCTATCTTATGATGAAAGCGAACTAAACTATAATTTTTAGTTATAAACTTCTCTCTTTCTGCTTCTGCCATTGTGTCGTAAGAACTGTGGTTGTCATAGCCGTTGCATTCTAAAATTAGGTTTAAATCTTTAACGAAGAAATCTACTCGGTATTTGCCTATTGGGTAATTGTGCTGAAAACCAAGCTTGTCAAATACTTGAGCTAGAACTTGCTGCCATTCTATCTCACCTTTGGTATCTGTTTTTACTAATGTACTAACATTGCCAAATACTTGTTTTTTAAGTTCTATTCCAATGACTGAATCCATGCCTAAAACTATCTTACCAACGTCTTCTAATGAATAACCGTTCATACGATTGGCTTTGGAACCAGATTGTTTGATAGTTTGGGAATCAAGCTGAATGGTGCTGATGGTATCGTTGTGGGTTTTAAGGAAGTAATTTATGGTGCTAATTGGTAGGTTGGTAAATTGGGCAATATCTTT
>DAOUSR010000135.1 GCA_030627125.1 Thioploca sp. | reverse complement strand
TAGTTTGTTTTAAATTAATATTATTTATTAATGACATAAAATAATCCCATATTAAAAATATAATACATAATCAAATTGTTATTATTTAAATAAATTTGTACCGATTTATTTAATATTGTTGGGTACTGGGCTTAGACTGTAAGGCAGATGATAAACGGAACTAGCCAAAGGGATTAAGATAAGATATTAAGCAATGTGTTAAAATATTTTCCAGACCCAATGCAACAGAAGGAACGATGCAAGCCGTTAGATTCTAAAGAATGGACAGCAGTTGTAATGGAACAGGCCGGTTTATCATTGTGTGGTAAGCGCTGAAATGTTCCAAGATGAAATGGGGTGTGGATTACATCAATCAAGGATGTTATCTATCCGATGGTGAAAGACGCTATGGAAATGTGTGCGGCTTAAACAATATTCGGTAAAGTAAAAGCAGGCTAATAATTCGGAGAAGGCGGGATTCGAACCCGCGTGCCCAGTAAAGGACCAACCGATTTCGAGTCGGTGCCGTTGTGACCGCTTCGGTACCTCTCCTAAGACTTGCCATTATATAGTGTTCTTATTTAAAAAACAAGTCGAAAATTTAATTTAGGATAATATGCTAATTCTATTGAACTTTAAACACCGGCGAATATCTCCATGCTTTCTCAACTTGCCATATCATAACTTTAATTTTGTAATTACCAGCTCTTAATTGAGAGGGGATTATCCAACTATCTGATAATCTTTCAGTAGAATTTTGGCGACCTAAACAACCATCAATTCCATTAGAACCAGCCTGTTGACAACTTTCACTCAAAAATTCATAGGTATTAATTGGATTATTATTTATGTCATATAGATAAAAATGGTATTGAACCTGTTGACGACTTTGCCAACTTATCAATTGAGCATCTCCAGCTTTTACAATAGTAGGATTAATTTTTATATTCCATACCAATGGATTAGCTGTTTCTTGATTAGTTCTAAGTCTGAATACTATTTCTCCAGTAATTGGGTCAGAATCACGTATTAATTCCGTACCTATAGAACGAGTATCTCCTATAGCTGCTAAAGGAATTGATAAAATTACGTTTTTTGAGGAAGATAACAAAGGAGAATTACTATCAGATAATTCAGGATCCTCCTCATTTTCATCATCTTCATAATCATCCTCTTCAGCAGGGTATTTAAGTCCACAAGATTCTGGGTTATTTATACATATCCTTCTCCCAGCTTGATAACCTTCTTCATAAGTACCTTCATGTTTCTTTGTTAATTCTTCCGTTGTAGGTTTCTCTTTATTATAAATTTTAGCAACTTCAGCTTCAGACAGAGAGTTGTTGTAAACCCGAATATCATCCAATTTACCAACCAATGAACCTCCAAAAATTACCTGTTCTCCACTAGGTGGCATAAACTCTGAGCTACCGCCCTTAATATGTAAACCATTTTTGTATAAATCTACATTTCCAAACTGATCTATACTAGCAACTAGATGTTGCCATTCATTTTTTGTAATAGCTTCTTTCGCAATAACAGAATAAAACCATAACGAATTATCTTTATCGAACAACAAACCCATATCTTGAGTGTGGGCTAATAATACGGTATCGTTTTGATTTGGATAAAGCCACAACGCTATAGTTACACCATTAAAATCTTCTTCAGCAAAAGCATTTTCAACATTGATATAGCTATCTCCATTGAACTGGTAGGCTTTTCTTGGAATAGCAAACCTATCTTCAGTAAGAGCGATATTTATTAGCTTGCCATCATGTTTTTGTCCACTTTCATCAAGAGCATTACCATTAAATGGATAATAGGCTATCAACTCCGCAAACACATTGGTTATAACTAAATTTAGTAATATACCTAGAATTAATGTTTTCATATATTTTTTAAGATTCGAATTATGAATAAGCATAATTATTTAATGATGTTACACTCGCTGATTCCTCAATGCCATCAAGTTAAGAAAATTGGTTAGGGTAACCACAAGGGATTACCCCTACAAATCAATATTTTATGTAGGGGCAATCCTTTATGGTTGCCCTTAATGGAAGTGTATCTGATTCCTATATAACATCAGTTATTTAGAATTTAAATTATCACTCTCATAACTCTTTGCTTCCTCCCAATAAGTATTCATTTCTGCTAAAGTTAAATTCTGTAAAAGTTTATTATCACGTTTGACAGCAAACTCAATGTAATTAAACCGTTTTATAACTATTTGCTTTCTCCAAAGCAGTTTCAGGATTAATTGCAATAAAACGGGAATAATTTACTAATGAAAATAATAAATCTCCAAACTCAGTTTCCATATTTTGCAAATTGTTATTCTGAAGAGCTTGGTTAAATTATCCCATTTCTTCTGCTACTTTTTCCCAAACTTCTTCTTTATATTTCCAATCAAAACCCACGCCACTGAGTTTTTCTTGGATTCTTTGAGCTTTAATTAATGCTGGCAATGATCTAGGAACTCCTGCAAGTACACCAGTATCTTTTTCCTTTAATTTCAATAATTCCCAGTTTTTCTTGACTTCTTCTTCATCAATAACAACATTAGAATCGCCAAAAACATGTGGATGCCTAGAAACTAATTTATCACATAAACTAGCAATTACATCAGCAATATCAAAATATTCTTGTTCTGCTGTAATTTTTGAGTAAAATACGATATGTAACATCAAATCACCTAGTTCTTCTTTGATAGCAGTCAAATCACCATCCAAAATTGCATCAGATAATTCATAGGTTTCTTCAATAGTTAAGTGACGTAATGATTCCAAGGTTTGCTTTTTATCCCAAGGGCATTTAGCACGCAATTCATTCATAATACTAAGTAAATTTTGGAAACTCTCAGTATATTTTTTATCGTTTGGGTTCATTGGTAGTAGTTTGGTTTTTTAAATGATGATTCTGATAATTCTAATCTGTAGCAAGCGTAGGATGCAATGAACGAAGGGAATTGCATCAATTGTGTAGCACCATGATTGATGCGGTTCCTCACCACATCTTACATTGCAGGTTACGAGTTAGCATAACCCGACTATGGATAAACTACCGATACAACCAAACCTGCATCAACGACATCAACTTATCCGCATCGACTGGTTTTGTCAAATAATCATTAGCTCCAGCTTCAATACACTTAGCTTTATCATCTTTCATAGCTTTAGCAGTGAGGGCAATTATAGGTAATTTACGATATTTAGGCTGTTTCCTAATCTCTCGCATTGCTTCATAACCATCCATCTCCGGCATCATTATATCCATCAAAATTATTGCAATATCATCATGTTGTTTTAGTTCGTCCAATCCTTCTTGGCCATTTACCGAACAAATTGCTTCCATATCACATTCTTCTAAAACTGTTGCTAACGCATAGATATTCCGCACATCATCATCGACAATTAATACTTTCTTATATTTGAGAATAGCTTCTTTATCATGTACCATATGTAACATATCACGTTTATTAACAGGCAATTTCGCTTCTATCTGATGCAGAAATAAAGTAGCTTCATCCAATAAACGTTCTGGGGAACTTACTGCTTTAATTGGGATTTCATCCGAACAGCGCATCAATAAAGTTTCTTCTTCCGTAGTCAAATCACGGTCGGTATATACAATTATCGGTGTTTGACAATGACTTAGGTCTTGGTGCATCATTTCCAACAGCTTACTGCCAGAACCCTGTTCTATATCTATATCCAGAATAATGCAATCATAGGAAACGGTTTGCAAATTTTTAAAGGCAGCATTTATCGTTATTTCTTGCTGAATTTTAATGCCATCTCCACTTACTAACTGAAGTTACGCAGAGAGCTATAAAACATGTTAAAATATTATTAGTAAAAATATAAAAAGAAAACACATAATGGATAAATTACTAGATATTTACACAGACTATTTGATAAGTTGATTCGATCAAACAACAGCAACTAATTTATCCAATGTGTTAGAAGGCGAGATAAGTCATGATGAAATAACTCGTTTTTTATCTCGTTCAACATTTTCATCAAGTACTCTGTGGTTATCCGTTAAATCGGCCGTACGAGAAATAGAAAAGAGTGATGGTGTTCTTATTTTCGACGATACCATCATGGAAAAACCTCATACCAAAGAAAATGATATAGTTACTTGGCATTACGATCATAGCAAAGGACGTTCAGTAAAAGGTATAAATATTTTAAATGCAATGTATAGCGTTTCAGATATTAATATTCCAGTGGCATTTGAAATTATAAATAAACCAATACATTATTGCGATATTAAAACTCGTAAAGTTAAACACCGTAGCGAATTAACGAAAAATGACTTATTACTTCAAATGCTAAAAACTTGTCAGCAAAATCAACTACTTTATAGTTATGTGCTAACCGATATTTGGTATGCTAGTACTATGCAGGAGATAAAACTCACATTTAACAAAGACTTTATAATGGCTATGAAATGTAATCTTTTGGCAGCATTGAGTTTAGAAGATAAACATCAAGGTCGTTTTGTCAGGATTGATTCACTCAATTTGGAACCAAATACCACTCAACAAGTTTATTTAACAGGACTTTCCTATTCTTTTAACTAAACAAGTCTTTAAAAACAAAGATGATAGTGAAGGTATTTTGTATCTCGAGTGATATTAAATTGACTTACGACGAAATCACAACTATCTACAAAAAACGTTGGAATGTTGAGGTTTTTCACAAATCTATCAATTCTAATACTTCATTAGCCAAATCGCCTACTAGAACTGTTACTACACAGTCCAACCATGTTTTTGCTTCTATTTTAGCTGCTTTTAAGTTAGAACTCCTCAAAATTAAACACCACACTAATCATTTTGCATTAAAGACTAAACTTTATCTTAAAGCTTTGCAAGCTAGTTTTTTAGAATTGCGTAAGCTCTCTGCGTAACTTCAGTTACTAACTCAATAATTTTTTGCCTATGCACCTCAATGTCTGCCACTATCAATAGATTCTTTACCGTTCTGGTCATAAACTGTTCTATTTGCTTGAAAGCATCGGTTAATTTTTCCATACTTACTGGTTTGAGTAAATAACCAATTGCTCCCATCTTTTTTGCATCCAAACTTTGGTCAGCAGCCGACATAAAATGCACTGGAATATGACGAGTTTCTGGATTGTCTTTCAGTTTTTCCATCACACTCCAACCATTTAGTTCTGGTAAACCAATATCTAAAATTATGGCACTAGGTTTATATTGTTCGGCTAATTTCACTCCAGTGACACCATCTTCAGCTAATAAACATTTAAAGCCTTTTTCAGCAGCTAACTCCATCAAAATTTTAGAAAATTTACGGTCATCTTCTACAAATAGAATTGACTTGTCACCGGGGGTTAAATCATTTCTATCATCTGGAATTGGGATTAATTTTGGCAAAGATTCTGGTTTAAACTTTGGCAACGAATAGCTAATATTACTTAATAACGGTTCTTCTATTCGAGTTATAGGAGTAGAATTTGATATGGGAATTATTGATTCTGGTAGATATAAGGTGAAGGTACTACCGGTATTATCGCTGGTTAAAGTTAGCTCTCCACCCAACAAGCGAGATAATTGGCGGGAAATAGATAAACCTAAACCTGTTCCGCCGTATTTTCTACTGGTAGAACCATCCGCTTGTTGGAAAGCTTCAAATATCGCTTGCTGTTTATCCTTTGAAATCCCAATCCCACTATCTATCACACTGATAGCAATAGTTTTATTTAGTTCTAGCGGATTGCCTCCTATATTTACGGGAATTGTGGTCGGATGTTGCACAGTTATTTTAACTGACCCTTCGCTGGTAAATTTAAACGCATTGGACAGTAAGTTATTGATAATCTGTTTTAACCGTTGACTATCGGTTCGCAAAATAGGGTTGACATCAGCATCAATCGTAGTAGTAAATTCTAATTCTTTATTCTCGGCAATTGGTTCAAATTTCTGCTCTATTGTTGTCAACAAGTTATCCAATGACACATTTTCCCACTGGACTTCAATTTTGCCCGCTTCTACTTTGGACAGGTCTAAAATATCGTTGATCAGAGTTAGCAAATCTTTACCCGCACTATTGATAGTTTTAGCATACTCTATCTGTTTTTCATTCAAAGTACCGGATTTGTTATCAGCCAGTAATTGAGCCAAAATTAATAGACTATTCAATGGAGTACGTAGTTCATGTGACATGTTAGCCAAAAATTCAGATTTATATTTACTCGCCAATTCCAACTCTTCAGCTTTCAGTACAATCGCTGCTTGAGTCTTTTCCATTTCAACTCGATTAATTTCTAAAATACGATTTTTTTCTTGAATTTCTGTTTGTTGAGATTCTAAATTATCAGTGCGTTCTTCTAATACTTCATTAGTCTGTTTTAATTCTTCCTGTTGAGTCTGTAATTCCTCGGATTGACTTTGCATCTCTTCCGATTGGCTTTGTAACTCTTCATTAGTCTGCTGCATTTCCTTTTGTTTTAATTGCAATTCTTTAGCCTGTTGCTGGCTTTGTTTTAATAAAACTTTCATTTGAGTTCGTGAATCAGCAGTATTTATCGCAATCCCAATATTGGACATCACTTGTTCTAAAAACGTAATTTGAATTTCTGGTAATTGATTAGAAGCCCCAATTTCAATAACTCCTTTGACCTCTTCCTCATATAGAAATGGTAGAATTATTACATAACTTGGAACCGCAGTTGCTAGTCCAGATTGAATTATATTGGTATATTCGGCTGGCGAATGAATACGATACAAGACTTTTTTATCTAGCGCGACTTGACCTACTAAGCCTTCGCCTATAGCAAATTCATTAGGAACATTGCTGTTTGCGGTATAAGCGTAACTGGCTATCAAGTGTAAATAAGAGTTGGTGGTTGATTTTTGTGACAGGTAAAATAAACCGACCGTTGCTTCTACATAAGTACTTAAAAAAGTAATGATATTTTTTGCCAATTCTTTAATATCTTGGTCGCCACTAGTAAGTTCATTTAATTTAGCTTGACCAGTTTTAAGCCAGTCTTCTTGTAAATTTTTAACCGTAGTTGCACGCAAAGTATTGGTCATATTCACCAAAGCTCGGCCTAATTCATCTTGAGCCGATAACAGTTTAACTTCCTGCTCATAATCACCGGCAGCAATGGCATTAGCTTGAGCAATCGAAGTTTTCATGCCAGCTTTTAAAGTTCTGGTGGCAAGGACTAATTCGCCAATTTCATCATTTTTACGATATTCAATACTATCCTCAATTACTTTGCCTAAGGCTAGAGTTTTTAAATTTTCGTTGATTGATAATAACGGAATAGTTAAGGCTTTAGTAGATTTATTGATAAAAACTAAGGTAATAAAGCTGACTAAAATTACAATAGATATTAATAACCATTCCATGGTGATTATGCTATTAAACGCTTCAGATTTATCAATTTCTGCAATTAAGGCCCAAGTAGTATCTCCAACCGCTATTGGGGTATAAGCGGATAACACCCAATTATTCAGATAATCTTTAATAATTCCACTTCCAGTATTACCAGCTAAAGCAGCCTGAGTCGCTTGAGTGTTTACCATATTCATATTAGCAAAGGAAGCTGTAATTGAAAGATTTTCCGGTTCAAGAAAAGAATTTGATCGCATCAAATTATCGCTACCAACTAAATAAGTTTCACCAGTTCTGCCCATACCAGCTCGTTGCTGCATAATACTATTAGTAGTCGTGTCGTTAATTTGTAAAGCTAAAATCAGTTCAACATTACCATCCTGAACTAGCGGTTGAGCAAGCGGCTGGCTCATTATTACTGGGAGCATAAGGAGCAAAATCACTGACACCATAAACCTTGGTTTGGATAACTTTTTTGATTAATTTACCTAAGTTAGAATTAGCGTATTTGCCAGTTAAAATATTAGTAAGGTAATCAGATTCATGTTCAATACTATAAAAAATTTGCCCTTGTGGCTGAATAAGAAATAGATCATAATAACCATATTGATGGATATATTTGGTAAAAAAATCTTCACGTTCATTAATTAGCTTAGGAGCAAGTATTTCTTCAAGTTGGATCGTAGTAATGATGCACCAATTAAGGTCAGGAATTTGTAACGGAGCGTAAGTAGTTATCTCCAAATTTCCAGTACTACCAATTTTAATTTCAACCCCAGATTGGCCAGCCAAAGCTTGTTCAATATCGGCTCCGGTTTTTTTACTTCCAATCTTACCATTTTTAACAATTCTGTCGCTCCGATAGCTAGTTTGCTCGTTTAATCGCCCTACCAAATAAGTTTCACCTCCAATGCCATCATTCCTATTTATAATTTCATTAATCATCTTTGGCAGTATGCTGAAAATCAAAACTCCAGCCAGTTCATCATTATGAAAAATTGGAGCTGCAATAAAGAGTAAATATTGGTTATTGATAGGTGGGTAGGGAGCAAAATCTTGGATAGTGATACCATTCATACCTTTCTTAAATGCTTGGTTTAGATGAGTATTTTTTAATTTTCCCCGTAATACATTTTGGGTTAAATCCTCTCGTTCTTCAACGCTATAAATAATATCACCATCCTTAGCAATGATAAGCATATCGTCATAATCGTAAGATTGCTGATAACGTTGTAATTCATCGCTAAACCAAATTTTATCTGTTTGCTGGTTTTCTACATGCACCTGTAGTTCATTTTCAGCTATAACTTTGCCAAATAGACTATTGGTAGATAAAATACGAGCATTATGCAGATGTTGTTGGAAATAACTTTCTAACTGGGTTTGTTGATGTTTTTGAACTGCTTGAAATTTTTGGAAGGAATTTTGTTTAAATACAGAGATGGTTTCCGCTAGGATATGTAAGTCGTTCTTACGTTCTGCAAAAAATGCTTCCAGTTGGCTTTTTTTACATCTCGGATGCTAGATAATTGGTTAAATATTTGATTAGATAAAACGTTTCTACTCTCAAATAAAGCAAATCCACCAATAATTGCCATCGGAATAAAGCCAATTGCTAAGGCAGTTACTAATAATTTGGTACTAATTTTTAAGTTTTGCATATTCAATGCTCCAGTGTTGTAAAGCAATTCCTCGGATTCACGTGAATATGGCGGGGCAGGTCTTGGTTTATCTATTTGTAAAAATCTACTTCGG